>JAGFJE010000276.1 GCA_024103175.1 Phaeodactylibacter sp. | reverse complement strand
TTTGCTAATTTCACGGTGGTGGTAGGTGCCATCTAACTTCGTTTGTTTCGTCACTTACAAAGTTAGGCACTTGCCACCAACTTTTCAGGCCTTCACGCGGGGGGCACAATTTAGCATCGCGCCCCTTACGAACATGGAGTGAGCTCAACCCGTTAGATAACAAACGGAAAAACATAAAAAATTATCATTATGAAAAAGTTGATCACCACCACTTTTGCGCTGTTAACCATAGTCAGCCTCAGCTGGGCGCAGATGCGCATTCATCCGACAGTGGGCGTGAATTTTTCCAGGTATGATGAAGGTTACGAAGATAAAGAGATAGACGGTACCGCCGGCCTGCAGGTTGGCGTGGGCCTTCGCTTTGGCGATCAGGTATACATCGAGCCTGCCGTTCTTTACTTTCAGACGAATAACGACATAAGTATTTACGAAACAGATGCCATCGACGTACTCGTCGATGAACGCGAAACGAAAGTAAAGGGCCTGAAAGTGCCGGTTCTGGTCGGTGTAGACCTCATCGCCGACACCCGCAATGCTCTCCGCATTTACGGCGGGCCCAACCTGACGTACATTGCAGAATCCAATGAGCAGGTCTTTGGCAACGAAGAAGTAGAATTCAACCGGGCCGGCTGGGGGGCAAATATCGGTATTGGCGTAGACATCGGAATGATCACTCTTGATGTGTATCACGAGTGGGGTTTAAGCGACAGCTTTAACGATGACTTTGCCCAGAGCAGAAATAATCTGCTGTACCTGTCGGCCGGACTGTTATTCTAACCAAAAAAGTACAACCCGCGAAACTAACTGAGGGCTGCCTGGCCATGGGCCACATTGCCCGTTGTCAGGTTTACCCAAGCCTCCGCACCAATTGCTGAAGAAATTAATCAAAGAGAGATACATGAAAGAGTTGAAAAGAAAAGTCAAAAAAACAGCTCGCAAAGCCTGTTTTCTGCTGGCCAGCCTGCTACTGTTCATAACTGAGCTGGTTGCTCAGGCGCCGGAATACGGGGAGAGCCCCTACAGCGACCAGAAATTCGAGGGTGGCCAACAAATAGCCTGGTACCAGGAACCGTTGCTCTGGGTTGGGCTCATCCTTTTGGCCCTCGTACTGAGCGTTATTTTTTTCCGGCGAAAAAGAAAATACACGTAAGCCGCCTGATCTGTGCCGCTCACTAATTCTTGTCCGGCTTGGAGGGGCGCCGCCGGTGTTTCTTGTACAGGATCTTCAAGTTGCGTTTTCGCCGCATGCTCTTCAGCCAGTTGACGGTGTATTTCTTCTTTCTTTTTTTTCTCTGTATGGCAGTCTCCATAAAACCTGGCTTTTGCTTTAAAATAAAAAAAAATAAGGAAAAAGGAGGTGGTATTAAAACAGGCGGGAGCGGCTTACTGTTCAGGGCAGGCCTTTTCCCGGGTTGCGAACATCATCCATTTCCAGTGTGTTAAAATACTGATAACCAATAAGTTGCAAACATAGAATTACATGTTGAACGAAAAGAAATTCAAAGAACTATTTCAGCGAAGGGGAAGCGGCCTCGTTTCCATTTTCATTCCCACTTACCGGGCCAACCACGCACAGGAAGACCGCCTGAGGCTGAAAAATGCCCTTAAAGATGCAGCCAGGCAACTGGAAGAACGGGGCATGAACAAGGGTGATGCCAGGTCTTATCTTGAAGAAGGATATCGCTTGGTGGAAAACGAGCGCTTTTTTGCCAACCTGTCGGATGGCCTTTGCCTGTTTTTTGACGAAGGCTATTTCTACTACGAAGCCTTGCCGGTAAACTTCACTCCCTATACTTTCGTCGGAGAGCGGTTTTACCTGGCGCCCGTACTGCCTGTCCTTACCGGGCAGAGCCGGTTTTTCCTCCTGGCCCTCAGCCAGAACGAAGTGCGGTTTTTCGAAGGCCATCAACACAGCATCACCCCGGTAAAGGCCGATGACCTGGTGCCGGCGAATATGAGAGCGGTCTTTGAAATGTCGGACGTGAAAAACCACCTCCAGCACCACAGCGGGCAGGGGGCGCGGCGCGGCAAACAACCCTCCCAGGAGCCCATGTTCCACGGCCAGGGTTATGGAAAAGACGACCAGGCAGATGACCTTAAAAAATACTTCAAGGAGATCAACGACGGGTTAATGGAAATGCTCTATGATGAAAAGCCGCCCATGGTTATTGCCTGTGTTGACTACCTGTTGCCCATCTACAAGGAAGTGAATACCTATCACAACCTGCTGGACGAAAACGTCAGCGGCAACCCGGAAGGCGCCGGGCCGGTAGAGCTGCACGAGAAGGCCTGGGAAATCGTCAGCCGCTATTATCAGGAATTGCGGGAAGAAGGCAGGTTAAGCTTCGAAGAGGCGATGGGCCTGAAAAAGGCTTCGGCCGACATCTATGAGATCGTCCCCGCCGCCATAAACGGGCGGGTGGAAATACTGTACGTCGATAAGGACTACCATATCTACGGCCAGTTCAATGAAGAGGAGAATTCCATTACCGTACACGAGGAGCGCCGCCCCGAAGGCCGGGAGTTGCTGGGTACGGCGGCCGTACAAACCTGGTTGCAGGGTGGTTCTGTGCAGATCCTGGAGCGTACCGAATTGCCGGTGCCTACCGCCAGCCTCAATGCTGTTTTCCGGTATTGAAGAAAAAAGAGGTTTATTGAAGCACTTCAGATTCCTGGGCCGGTGTTGCCACCGGGTAGCTGACGCGCAACATGCCCTCCACGGTTTCCCCGGATTGGTTGACCAGCTTGACTTTCCATGCGGAACCATCCGCGGTGTCTAACTCGGAGACGGTATAGGACAGTTCCAGGGGGCTCTTCCCATCGCTTCGCCGGTAGTAGTTCATCTGCCCGGGCCCGAAAAGGATGAGGGCCAGTTCTGCCTTTTTGGGTTCCCACTCGGCGGTAGCAACGATGGAGCCCGGCTGTTCTACTGTCAGCTCGATGGTTTCCTTGGCGAAATTATCCAGTTTAAAGGCCTTTTCGATGAAGCCGTCGGCAGGAGTGTTGCTTTGGAAAGAAGCACTCAATACGAACAACAGCAGCAGAGCCATCATACTCCCCACCGTTTTTGAGAAAGCTGAAAATAGGTTTCTTGCTTTCATAACTTGAGCGTTTGGATCAGGAAATATCACCCGGCCGCTTTCTTTTTTCTCCCCGGACAGGAAAGCGGCTCCAGGCATATAAATATTACTTTACTTCTCTTTCTCCCCCAATGATATTGGTCATCGGTTAGCAATGGAATGTATCACCCCGCCCGGGTTTTTTCTGTTTTTTTGAAAAACCCCGGGAACAGGAGTGACTTTGGGCCGGTTCGAGGTCCCTTTAGGGATATAATATTTTTCTGGCCGCATTAAACATATTGCTGTCGATGTACCTGCTCATGCCCGCCCTTTTTCTCATAGGTTACCTCTTAATAGCCCTGGAACACCCCATCCGGATCGACAAGTCCGCTTCCGCTCTCCTGACGGGGGTTGTATGCTGGACAATACTGACGGTCGGCATGGGCCATGGACTGGAAATTCCCGGCTACAGCCCGGGAGAGGAGCATTTTGCCGAGCACTCCCTGTTGGAGCACCTCAGCGGTATCGCCAGCATTCTTTTTTTCCTGATGGGGGCCATGACCATCGTCGAGCTGATCGACGCCCACGAAGGGTTCAGCATTATCACGGAAAAGGTGCGGACCACCCATAAAGTCAAGTTGCTCTGGGGCCTGAGTTTTCTCACCTTTTTTCTGTCGGCTGCGCTGGATAACCTGACCACGGCCATTGTCATGGCGGCTTTGTTGCGCAAGCTGATCAAAGACAAGGAGAGCCTGTGGTTTTTTGCCGGCATGATCGTTATTGCCGCCAATGCCGGAGGCGCCTGGTCGCCGATCGGGGATGTGACGACCATCATGCTGTGGATCGGCGGGCAGGTCACTGCCCTGAACATCGTCAAAGAGGTCTTTCTGCCCAGCGTTGTCTGCCTGCTCATTCCCCTGGCGGCGGCTTCCCTCCTGCTGAAAGGCAACCTGGAGCGGCCCGAGGCAGCCGGCACGCCGGATGATGAGGACCTGGTGCCGCCCTTTGAGCAGAACCTCATTCTGTTCCTCGGGGTAGGCTCCCTCCTGTTCGTTCCCGTTTTTAAGAGTATCACGCACCTGCCCCCTTTTATGGGCATCCTGCTGGGGCTGGGGGTACTCTGGCTGGTTACCGAACTGTTGAATACCAACCGCATGCACCACAGTAACCGGAGCGTGGTGGCTGTGCTCCGCCGGATCGACGTTCCCAGCGTACTGTTCTTCCTAGGCATCCTGCTGGCGGTGGCTGCCCTGGAAACGGCCGGCTACCTGGAAGAATTGGCGGAAGTGCTGGATAATACCTTCGGTAGTATATACACCGTCAATATCCTCATCGGGCTGCTTTCTTCGGTCGTCGACAACGTTCCGCTCGTGGCGGGCGCCATGGGTATGTATCCGCTTACCGTATATCCGCAGGACGGTGTATTCTGGGAACTGCTGGCCTACTGCGCCGGCACCGGCGGCAGTGTGCTCATCATCGGTTCTGCAGCCGGCGTAGCCATCATGGGTATCCTCAAGATCGATTTTATCTGGTACCTGAAGCACATCAGCTGGCTGGCCCTCCTGGGGTATTTCGGTGGGGTAATTACCTATTACCTGATCAATGGATAGGCAATTGTTGAATAGCTCTATGGTTACCTGAAACCCCCTCCTTTTTTTACCGTTAAACACCTTGCAGCCATTGCGTTTCCGATCGCCGGGTAAACAAATCCCCCTGATTTCTTTTTTTATCTGAGGATCATTCATTATTTTTTTCGCAGCCCTATCTCTAACTCTTCGAACGCATGACCAAAGATCTTACCGGTATCCAGGACACCTTATGGTTTAAGGACGCTATTATCTACGAATTACACATCAAAGCATTTGCCGACGGAAATGCCGATGGAATTGGTGATTTCAAGGGCCTGATCGAACGCCTGGATTATTTAAAAGAACTGGGCGCGACCGCCATCTGGCTGCTGCCATTCTACCCCTCGCCCCAGCGCGACGGCGGCTACGATATTTCCGATTACTACAGCATCAACCCCAATTACGGCACCATGGAGGAACTCAAGGCCTTCATGGACATGGCCCACGAGCGCGGCCTGAGGGTGATCACCGAGCTGGTCATCAACCACACCTCCGACCAGCACCCCTGGTTTCAGCGCGCCCGCAAGGCTCCGCCGGGCAGTAAAGAGCGCAACTATTACGTATGGAGCGATACGCCGGAAAAATACAAGGATGTCCGCATTATCTTTCAGGATTTTGAAAACTCGAACTGGGCCTGGGACCCGGTGGCCGAAGCCTATTACTGGCATCGTTTCTATTCACATCAGCCCGACCTCAACTATGACTCTCCGGAAGTGCAGCAGGAGATCTTTAAAATCATTGATTACTGGATAGATATTGGAGTTGACGGTTTCCGCCTCGATGCTATTCCGTATCTTTTTGAACGGGACGGCACCAACTGTGAGAACCTTCCCGAGACCCACGCCTTTCTCAAAAAACTGCGAGCCCATGTCGATGCCAAGAAAGAGGGGGTATTACTGCTGGCCGAAGCCAATATGTGGCCGGAGGATTCCGCCGCCTATTTCGGCGACGGGGATGAGTGCCAGATGAACTACCATTTCCCCATCATGCCCCGCATGTTCATGTCCATCAAGATGGAGGACCGGTATCCCATCATAGACATCATCGACCAGACGCCGGAGATACCGGAGAACTGCCAGTGGGGCATTTTCCTACGCAACCACGATGAACTGACCCTGGAAATGGTGACGGACGAAGAGCGTGATTACATGTACCGGGCCTACAACAAGGACGCTCTGTCGCGCATCAATTTGGGCATCCGCCACCGCCTGGCGCCCCTGCTGGACAACAACCGGCTGAAGATCGAACTGATGAACTGCCTGTTGTTCTCTCTGCCCGGAACTCCCGTCATCTATTACGGTGATGAGATCGGGATGGGAGATAATGTACACCTGGGGGACCGCGACGGCGTACGCACGCCCATGCAGTGGAACCTGGACCGCAACGCCGGTTTTTCCAATGCCCATCCGCATTCGCTGTATCTTCCTCTGATCAACGACCCGGAATACCACTACGCTACGGTCAATGTGGAAGTGCAGCAGAACAACCCTTCTTCCCTTTTGTGGTGGATGAGGCGTATCATCAGCATCCGCAAGCGGTATCAGGCATTTGGAAGGGGCAATATACAGTTCCTTTCTCCCGAAAACTCCAAGGTGCTGGCCTTTACCCGCACCTACCAGGAAGAACACCTGTTGGTGGTAGCCAACCTGAGCCGCCATTCTCAGGCGGTAGACCTGGAGTTGCCGGAATTTGAGGGGTATACGCCGGTGGAAGTCTTCGGGCAGGCCCGTTTTCCGCCGCTGGACAGGGGCATCAACCGGTTTACCCTCGGCCCTTACGGGTATTTCTGGTTTGACCTGCAGCCGGAGGTTGAACAAGGAAGAGACGAGGAGGATATTCCCGAACTAAACTGGGCGCCCGAAGACTGGATGCAGATCGCTATGGGCAAAGGAGCGGAAGTATTGGCAAAAAGCGTCTTGCCCGTATTTTTGTCCCGCAGCCCCGGATACAACTTCCACGGCCGCAAACTGGACCATTTGGAGATCAAACATGCCCAGCCGATCATGTATGAAGGAGGCCGGTCCCTGTTACTGATCCTGAAGCTGTTTTTTACCGAGGGTTTACCGGAGTTGGCCTTCCTGCCCGTTTCCATGAGGAAGGGCGACCCGCGGCAACAACCCAATGCGCCCTCTTCCGGCCAGATTCTGGCCCGGCTGGCCGGTGTCTCTCAACACGGTTACCTTTTTGAAGCAGACGCCAGTCCGGCCTTCCGCAACTATCTGCTGCGCAACCTGCTCTCGGATGGGGGCCGTGCGCCCTTGCATTACAGCTTTGTGCGTACTGATGTGTTCAGCTGGCAAAAGTTTGAGGATGTGCCGCCGGCCCGGGTGGTGGAAACCAGCGGTAATACGATCAACCTGGCCTACGGCAACCAATATTTCCTCAAGATCTTTCGCCGCCTGGAAGACAGCATGAATCCAGAACTGGAGATCAACCGGCGCGGCGGCGGCAATGGCCTGCCGGTGCCGGGTTACCTCAGCCACCTGCAGTTTGACCGGAGCCAGGCTTCTCCTTACATCCTGGCCATGCTGCAGCCCTACCTCCCCAACCAGGGTACGGCCTGGCAGTACTTCTACGATGTGGCGCGCCGATTCCTGGAGCAGGTGCAGTCACATCCCGACCAGATGCAAATGCCGAAAGAACTTCCGGAGGCCGGCACTCCGCTGAGCAAGGACTGGGAAGGGTTCATCGGAGATATGGCCCTGCACCGGGCTCGCCTGCTGGGCCAGACGGTGGCCCACCTGCATACCGGCCTGATCGATGACGATGACCCCAGCTTCCGCCCCGAACCTTTCTCGCTGCATTTTCAGCGTTCGCTGTATTCGGCTTGGCAGTCTCAGGTCCGCCTGGCTTTCCAGCGCCTGAATAAATATAAGGGAGAGCTTCCTGGAAGAGAGTTGTTGTTGGAGCAGCGCTCGGCGCTGCTGGAACGCCTGCGGCGCATCTACAGCCATAAGATGGATGCCCTGAAAGTACGCATCCACGGCGACCTGCAACTGGAAAAGGTTCTCTTCACCGGTAAGGACTTCCTGCTTTACGATTTTGAGGGAGACCGCACCCGGAGTTTCAGCGAACTGAGGCTAAAGAAACCTCCGATGAGCGATTTGTCGAGCCTCATCAGTTCTCTCCATTACGCCGCCCTTGCCGCCCTGGAGGTGGAAGCAGAGCCCGGAAACCTGAGAGAGAGCCCCTGGCTGCCCAGTATGCAGGCGTGGTTCGAAGGCATGAAAACGGCTTTTCTGAACGGCTACCTGCCCGCAGCCAGAGAAGCCGGGCTGGCGCCGCCCGCACAAGAGGACTGGGATATCCTGCTCGATACCTTTCTCCTGGAGCGCCAGCTCTATGAATTGAGCTTTGAGCTGGAGCGCCGGCGCGGATGGGAAGAGATCCCGCTGCTGGGGCTGCTGAGGATGATGGGATGAGCAATAACTGGGCCCGGCTAACATCTCTGAAGACAAAATTGGACAGGGCTCTTCCCTTCTCCACCCTGCACGCCGGGGAGATTTTTCCCGTTTTTTTGTAACCTCAGGAGGCGAGCCCCGTAAACAGTACAAGCGATTTTCCCTTTCCCTCCCCCGTAGTGTAGTTTCTTTTTGCGATTAAGCAATTGATTTTCCCCCAATTTCACTGCGGGTGCAGCTGCTCCCGACATTTCCCAAACTTTGCCGGCTCCGACACGGAGCAGCCGGGCGCAAGGGCATTGCTGCCCGGCCATGGCCAATGTATAACAATTAGAACTGATTTTTCAGCATTCAAAATGCGGCCTTTGGCCTTAAATACACTTCTTATGAAAAGACAAATACTGCTGCTTTTACTGACAAGCTCGTTTTTTTTGAACCCGCTGCTGTTTTTCAGCGCCCGGGGTAACTCCGCTACTATTCTCTGGACGGGAAACAGCACGGCCGACCCGACCAACTGGAGCGACCCCACCAACTGGTTGAACCTGGACACCGGGGAAGTTCCAACATCCTTGCCGGAAGATGCGGATATGATGATCGATGGCCTTTTCAATGTCTATATTTCCGGTTCGGTTGTTACCGGCTCAATACAACTCAGTGGAGGCGCCAAACTTTTCATCACCGCCAGTGGAAACCTGACCACGCAAGAGGGGGGGCTTGACGGAAGCCACGGGATCCGGTTGGATGTCGCAAGCCCCAATACGAACTATCCGGATTATATTACCGGTAATAAAAGCGGCGACAGCGCCTTATTCGTGTATGGTGTTGTCAACATCAACGTTGCCGCCGCCACGAACATGCGGGCGCCAAAATCCGGCCTATTCATTGGGGCGTCAACTTCTGCCACCGTTTATGAAAACGCTTCTTTGAATATCATCGTCGCCGCATCCAACGGTATCGAGATGACTGGGGCCCTTTCCAATTATGGAACCATCACGATAACTGATTCTACGGATAAAGGGATTTTACTGAATAGTGAGAATGAAACCACCTACGGATCGATAACCAATGAAGAGTCAGGAACCATCGTGATAACCGGAGGCGCCGAGTGTATGTCATTTCGAAGCCATACCATTATGGTAAATTATGGGAATGTCAAATTGTCTGAAGCATCCTCCGGGACGGTCATAGAGGCCGGTTCTCCCTGGGCTTTCACCAATAATGGGACTTTCCAGGGCGATGGTTTAGTGGAAAGGACCAGGTTTTTCACGCATGGGCAGAATTCGGTGCTGATCCCCGGTTCTTCGACGGGCTGCCTCATTTTTGATAATCGGAGCACTCCGGTCGAGCTGTCTGGCGTGACCCTTCTGATCGAAATTGATGGCATCGACGCCTGTAGCCAATATGACCAGTTTTCATCAACCGGATCGGGGGGGCTGGACCTGGACGGGGCTGTTCTGAATTTAATTTTTGGTGAAAACGCTTCTGTTACCAGCCCGGTCAATATCGTACAAGATGTTAGTGGCGGCATTACCAATAGCTTTAGTTCGGTTGTCTCCAACAACCCTGATTATATGTTGTCCTACCTGGCTGGCAGTGTTGAAATAGAGGGGACCGGATCACTTGTCCCGGTAGAATCCATTTTCGGCGAGGGCCGGCCCCTGGCGATCCATCCCACTCTGGCCCGTGATGTCGTGTTCCTCGAATGGCCCGATGCGCCGGCCGGTGAATACACTGTTGAAGTTTTCAACCTGGCCGGGCAGAGCGTATACAGCAATCAGGCTGCCGGCCAGGCCGTGCCTCTGCCGATACAGGTAGAGGATTGGCGTCCGGGCATGTACTGGGTGCTGGTGCGCCGCGGCGGGGAATTGTCCGCCGGCAGGTTCATAAAGCAGTAAGGTGGCTCAAACTACTGCGCTTGCAGGAGGATCGGCAGGGTTTCTTTCATGCTATTGTTTTTCATGAACACCACGATCCTGGCCACACTGGCCATTCGCTCCAGCTTTTCGACGTGTTTTTCTTCCTCGCCCTCGGCGGTAGCCATGAGGCCGAGGAAGGCGATATCTGCCCCGGCGCTTTCCCGTTTGAGGATGGCGGGGAAACTTTCGCCCTCCTTGAGCAGGATGTGGACAAGAGCCGGTATCCTGGCCTCTGCCAGAGATTCTTCGATGCCTTTGGCCAGCAATTCCTGTTCTTCGGGGGTTTCGACCACTGCCCGTATGTGTATCCGGGCGTTTTCCCATTCGCGGTTCAGCTTGAGCATATAGGCGAGGATGAGCATCAGGTCGCCGTTGTTTTCCCGGCCGCCCCACCAGATGTCGATGCGGTGGTGCTGCTTTTCTTTCCAGTTCTCCTGAGTGTTGAATTTTACCAGAAGGATATTTTTATGCACCAGGCCCAGGTCCCGGATGATCTTCAGCTGGTTGATGTTACCGGCTCTGTCTCCTGACCAGCCGAACATGACCGTATTGGTTTTCAGCCCGGAGAGGCCGTGGCCTTTGGAAACGTTGAGGATGCCGGTATTGAGGGACTGGACGACATTCACCTCGCAGAAAGCTTCCAGGCCGTGGCGCTGCAGGCTGTTTTGCATATCCTGCCGGATCTCTTTTCTCCTTTTCAGGGAAAGGTGGTCGGCGGTGAATAACAGCTTGGAGATGGTCAGTATGCCCCGGTTCTGGCCGAAGGCGGCGGCCAGTTTGACCAGCTCGATGCGTTCTTCGATGTCTTTGACAAAGACCAGAATGAGGGGGCGCCAGTTGCGGGGGCTTATCGTTTTCCGGCTCATGCGCAGGAGGGCAAAGCGGGCGACCTTCATCCAGAAGCCGGCGTGGACATCGCCCCACTGCTGTTCCAGTGCTTTTTTGCGGAAATATACGTAGGCGGCCATCTCCAGGCTCACCGCCAGCAGCAGGGCCAGCGGGCTGATCAGGTACATGACAAAAAGGGCGCCGATGGCTCCGGACATGGACAGGTACCAGGGAATATCGATTCGGGGGCGGTAGGACGGCTCGGCCACCAGCTTTTCCAGGGCGGCCACCAGGTTGATCACTACGTAGAGGGTGAGGAAAAGGACGGTGACGAATTTAGCCACTGTATTTAGTTCGCCCAGCGCCACGGCGGCCAGGGCAATGCCTCCGGTGATCCAGGTGGCGATGGTGGGTTGCCCGGTGCGGGACAAACGCGACAGGAATTTCGGCGCCAGCCCGTCCATGGAAAGCGACTGCAGGACCCGCGGCCCGCTCAGCACGCTGCCGATAGCGGAAGAAAGGATGGCGCCCCAGGCCGCCGGATATACGAACATGCCCCCGAACAGAGCCGCCTGCGTCCAGCTCTGTATCCCGAAATCCGGGTCGGCCAGCTGGTCATACGTCACCAATGTGGTGATGGATAAAAGAACGGGGATGAGCAGGTAGATTGCCGTTCCGGTAAGTACCGAGGAGATTGTACCCCGGGGAATGGAAACGCCGGGCTCCTTCAGGTCTCCGCTCAGCGCAATGCCCGCCAGGAACCCGGTAACCCCCGGGAAGAAGACCGCAAAAATGACCCAGAAGCCCCCCGCCTCCGTCCGGTAGGACGGGCCCCACTCCGGCGCCTGGATATCCCCCATAAGCACGCCGGCAATGAGCGACAGGATGGATAAAGTGACCAGAATGAGCATCGGGACCTGCAGCTTCAGCACCATCTCGGCGCTCTTGCCCGCCATGAAGGTGATCACGATGATGATAATGGCAGTGAGGCCGGGTATAGCATAAGCCGGCGCCGGCCCCCATTCCTCCGCCGGCCAAAACAGCAGGATGGACTCCGCCAGCCCGAAGCAGTAAAAAGTGATGCTCAGCGTGCGGCTGATATAAAAAGCGATGCCGATGGCGCCCCCCGTTTCCAGCCCGAGGCTCCGGGAGACCAAATAGTAGACGCCGCCTACTCCAACCTTGATATTGGTGGCGATGGCCGAAGCGCTCAGCCCGGTAATGAAGGTGATCATATTGGAAGCCAGGACCAATGCGATGGTAAGCCCCAGGCCCAGGTTGCCCACCACCCAGCCAAACCGGAGGTACATGATGAGCCCCAGCACAGTGAGGATACTCGGGAGGAAAACGCCGAGGAATGTGCCGAATTTTTTTGCGGAAACAGAAGTAGGCATTTATGATTTATAATTTTTGATTTTTGATTTTTGATTTGCCAGCGATTCTCGCCCAAAGCTAGAATCGCTGACGATTTGCGGGCTGCTTTTCCCAAGCCGACATCAAAAATCAAACATCACAAATCGCAAATCAAAAATTATTACTCTCCAACCACCTTCCCCAGGAGCGCCTTCACCGGGTCGTGGTGTTTCACCATGATGACTGTCTTGTCGGCGCCCATGGCGATCTTTTCGGGGATGTTGCCGAAGAGGATCTGCGGGTAGATGCTCTGCCGGGTTGCTCCGACCATGATGGCGTCATAATCGCCGGAGGCTTCGATGATGCCGTCGGCAATAGAATTGTTGCGGAGGACTTTACTTTTGATTGTGAATCCTCCATCTTCGAAGATCCGCTCCACGGCGGGTTTCAGTCGTTCCCGATGTATTTCGGCATCCGTCCGGCTTTCGTCTTCCGGCACTACGCGGCAGACGGTAACGCTGCCATCTACGGCGCGGGCGATGGTGGCGCAGTACTGCTCTGCCCACTGGGCGTGTTCTCCGCCCGCGGTGGGCAGCAGGATGTGGTTGATGGGGGCGTTGCCGACGAATTTGACCAGCATAATGTCTGTATCGGCGTACCGGGCGATGGCGTCGGTGATGTTGCCCAGGATGCGTTCTCCGCTACGGGAGTGCCCTTTCCAACCCAGGATGGTCAGGTCGCAACTCCAGTCGGTGGACGTTTCCAGGATGGCGCGGGCTACCTTATGCCCCACGCGGATGAGGCCGTGGGAGGGAACGCCCATTTCGTCACAGACCTTGCGGGCTTCGCGGAGCACGCCCCGTTCTTCCTCCAGCTTTGTTTCGTCGAACTGAGTGGGGGGCAGCTGTTCGGGCACGGTCAGCACCCGCAACAGGAGGATCTCTCCTTTCTTTTCCCGGGCGATGGCGGAAGCCAGGCGGATGAGCCGCCGGATCGTCTGCGGGTTGGCGATGGGCACCAGGATGCGGAAGCGGCTCTTCTTCTTCCGGCTGCCCCGCCCTTCGCTGACCGCCACGTGGGACGCCAGGCCGGCGATAGCCTCTTCCGCCGGCTGCCACCCCCGCCAGGCGATGAAGGCAAACAGGCCGAAAAACTGCGCCCCGATGGCCAGCAGTAGGGGGATGATGTGCTGGAAGATCTGGCTGAGCAGATAGATATTGGCCAGAATGCCGAGGATGGGCAGCAGGGGCACCAGCGGCACTTTGAAGGGCCGTTCAATATCCGGGTATTTCCGCCGGTGGGCGATCAGGGCGGCGTTGACGGCGATGAGGGCCAGCAGCAGGACGGTATTGGCGAAGTAGCTGAGGTCTTCCAGCGGCAGGATCAGGGCAAAGATGAGGATCATGCCGCCCACCAGCAGGACGGAGATGATGGGCGTGCGGGTGCGCGGGTTGATCAGGCCGAAGCCTTCCGGCATGTGCCCCAGCTGGCTCATGGAGAGCATCACCCGCGAGCCGGCCATCACCGAAGCGTTGGAGGCGGAGATCATGGAAAAGATGGCGCCGCCGATGATGACGTAGCCGCCGGCCGAGCCGAGGAACTTCTGGGCGGCTTCACCCATTGCCGCCTCGGTGTATTCCGACAGGCCGGCAAAGAGCAACACCAGCACGACGGCGGTGTACAACACCGTGACCACTCCCATCGAGATGAAAATGGCGCGGGGGATATTCACGACCGGGTCTTTCACCTCGCCCGCCGAGGCGGCAATAGCGGAAAACCCGAAAAAGGTGATGAACACCATGGCCCCGGTGGCGCCGATGGCTACCAGGTCGGTGCTGAAGCGGTCCATCACCACTTCCATATCGACAAAGGCCAGCCCCCCGGCGATGAACCAGATCAGCAGCACCACCTTGGCGGCGGTGACTACGATCTGGAATTTGCCGCTTTCTTTCGTCCCCCGGATGTTGAGCAGCGTGAGCCCGGCGAGCATCACCACGCCGAACAACGATTCCAACGGGCTGTGCCAGATGAACTCATTGAAATAACTGGACAGGCTGGCGATGTAGAAGGCGCAGCTGGAAGTATAGCCCAGGAAGAGAGCCCAGCCCACAAAGTAAGCCATGGGCGGGTTGAACGTCTTACGCGCATAGAGATACCCTTCTCCCGTGCGGGGATAGATGGAGACAAATTCGCAATAAGTAAGCGCGGTGAACAGGGCCACAAAGGCCGCCAGCAGGAAAGAGGCGATGGCGGCGGAACCCACATTGCGGATCGCCAGGCCGGAGAGGGTGAAAATGCCGGCGGCAATCATGGTGCCGATGCCGATGGCCAGGGCGGAAGTGAGGCCGAGGTCCCGGCTCAATTCCGTCTCAATATGGTTGTTAGGCCGTTGATTTGCCATTTTGCGGATTTTTCGTCAGGCATGATAAGGGCTAAAGTAGGTAGTTGGGGGTAAAAATAAAAGCATTCCGGGGTTGGGCTGCGGGCATTTTCAAAAAACACCTTGTTCCCGCGCCGGCCGTATGAACTCACCGTTTCTTTTTATTATGCACGATGAGAATTTCCTGGGTAGAAAATTCCATCCATGCAAAATCGTAGACGTTGTGGTACATTTTTCCCTCTCTGTTGGTGTAAATGCCAGTGATGTAATTGTAGCGGAAGCCGGTGGCGTCCAGTTCCGTGCGGGCGATTTTCATTTTATTGCGTTTCGGGCCCATTAAGGTATCCAGGATCTCGCGGTTGCGGTGGAGGTAGCGGTCGATTTGTTTGACTGCGGCCCGGGTGGTTCGCC
>JAGFJE010000233.1 GCA_024103175.1 Phaeodactylibacter sp. | reverse complement strand
ACAGTAGTATGGTTAGGCCACCCGTCTAACGTTGGACACTATTGATAGCCAAGATGTCGCGGAACGTCCCAAGCCATTCCGAATTCCGAATTACTCCGTCAGTCGCTTCGCTCGTGTCCGATTTCCGCCTTCCGACTTCGACGCCGGAACGTCCAAAGTCTAGTAAGGTTCTCAAACCTCTTTCACAGCAGGTTGTAGGTGATGAATATACCTATCGTTCCTATCACCACCAGGCTGCGCTTCAGCCGCACCGGCTTTTTCCTGTAGATCAGCGCCGCCAAAACCAGCGCCACTGTCAGGGAGGGCAAAAACCAAGCCAGCGGCCGGCTGCTCACCACCAGGGCGCCCAGGCCGGCGGTTACGAACAGCAGCCACAGCAGCCCGTAGCCCAGGGCGCGCCCGGCAACGGCCTTGCCCGAAAGCCGCCCTTCCCCGCGGAACAGCGTAAATGCCAGCAGCCAGGCCAGGGCGAGCCAGGGCAGGGCATGGAGCAGCAGGCGCTTCAGCGGGGTGGTGAGCAGGGCGGCGATGTTGAGTTCGGGCTCGGGCAGGGATTCGAAGTATGCCTCGTCAAAAGCGCCGGCGAGCAGGGCTTCCCGGCCTTCCGGAGAGAGGCCCTCGGCAGCGGCGGCCGCTTCCAGGCTGTGGAAAAAGCCGTTTTTCCAGCGGTGCTTCAGGATGCGTTTGGCGTCCGCTTCGCTCAGGCCCGGGAGGGTGAGGAGGTCCTCCAGCTCCGCCCGGTTGATGTCGAAGGTGTATACCGGCACGGTGATGGCGCCGAAGGCGTCGAGGGCCAGCAGGCGGTGCTCGTGGCCTTTCACCAGGAGCCAGATCTCGGGGGGCAGGTAGCGGTGGCTTTCGCCGAAGGAAGCCTGGAATACCTGCTCGACGGCTTCTTTTTCATCCGGGAACGTCTGGCAGTAGCCTTCCAGGAAGTCGAGGGCCTGGGCGCTGCTGGAGTGTTCGAAGGTGACGAAGTTGTGCAGCACGGCGAAGTGCTTGAGGTAGAGGTTTTGCCAGGGGGTGAAAAGTTCTCTGGGGTTGCCGGCCTGCCGGGTGGTGTCGTAGAGGAACTGCCGGTAGAAGGCCGGCTCCCGGTAGGTTGCCGGCAGTGGGCTGTCGAACAGGCGGGTGAAGAACAGGCTGACGGCGCCTTCGGTGGCCAGCGCCTGGGGGCGGTTGCGGGGTTCGGAAGTGGGGTAGAGGCCGCTGTTGCGGAAGGTGAGGCGGTCTTCGGCGCTGCCTTTCTGCAGGCTGGCATTCTTAAAGCGCACCATTCCGTTGATGGCCTGCTCGTAGCGCTTGAGGTCTTCGAGTTGCTGGTACCAGAGCACCATAGTGGCTTTGTAGTAGCCCATGCGCAGGGGCCAGCAGAAGTCGCGTTCAAAGCCGCGTTTCCAGCGGGGCTGTTTTTCCTGCACCTTCCGGATGTCGGCCATGATGGCCGCCCGGATGCTGTCGTTGGGCTCGTAGCGGCGGGCGGCGTTCTCAATGTGCTCGGCGTACCCTTCGTTGAAGGCCGTGCCGTAATCCGTCATCACGGAGAAGTAGTGCATATCCACGCAGCGGGAGGTTTCCTCCCGGGAGGAGTCTGAACTCAGCAGCCGGTAGATCACGTGGCCCATCTCGTGGGGGTACAGCTGGGTGAAGGACATCAGCCGGCCCATCGGCGCTTCTATCGTCTTATCTATGATGTCCACGTAAGGCGTATGGGGCATGGGGCCGGCGCCCTGCAGGTGAAACCCGAAGCGGGCGTAGCCGCCCTGGTTTTGGGTGAGGGCGAGGTAGGCCGGCTCGATGGTTTCGCGTTCGCCCTGGTTTCGGAGATATACCTGCGCCAGGAAATAGAGCTCGATGATCTCCCGGGCGAAGGTGTTGTCGATGGCCTGCATCGCCACTTTGTGGAGCCGGGCGGTATCCGGCACGGCGGCCATCTCGGGCAGCCCGCCGATGGTTTCGCCGGTAGGCTGCAGGATGACGATGCGCCGGAGGCTATCCGGCAGCGTGGGCTGGGCCGCGGCCAGGCAGGGGAGGAGGAGGGCGAGGTAGGGGAGGAGTGCTTTCATGGCTTCGGTTTAAAAGTTGCTAACGCTAACTCGGTTCGCCAAAATTTTTTGGCGTCGAAGACGTGGGGGCTAATTCAGGCGCTGCTTCTTATGAGATATGCGGCATGAGGCAACGCACGTCTTCGACGGGGTTGTTAAAAAAGCCTCTGGGGTTGATAGTACACTGATTTATTAGGATTGGTTAAGATTCATTAAGATCACCGCCTTTGATGGTTACGGTCCTAAAAAATCTTAATTTATCCTAAAGGATTCCTGGCTACCTATGGTAGCAGTGTACCATACCTTTTTGCACAACCCCTGGCCTAATAGCGTCTCCGAGAAGCTTAGATGGCAGCTACGCAATCCGTTATAACTCGGAAAAGTTGAAATTTCGCCAGGGGCGAAAGAGCAGCCTAATATTTTGGATCAGAACCGGAAAATTTCTGGCCGGCGCGCCCTCTTTTAGTTAATGTGAAATTAAGGCTTTTGGGCGGCGTTCAAAAGAGATCAAACAACAATAACGCCATGAAAGCAAGGCCACTATTCACGCATCTCTTTTTCTTCTTTGTTTTTTGCTTTCCGCAAATTGCCGGCGCTCAGGAAGAAACCCCGCCGCTATGGCTGTTCTCGGGCGCTACGGTACAGTTGGGCGCCAGCCCGGCCGGCATCCGGTACGGCGCCAACGGCAACCGGTTTTATGAACAGGAGCGGTACAACCGGTTGAACCCGGGCCTGGGTATCCGCAAAACCTTTCAAAAGGACAACTTCGCCGAGTTGGGGCTGACGCACCTCTACTTCCGGGAGCGGGACGAGAGCCTCCGGGACTCCTCTTTCGGGGTGGCTGTCCCCATTCAGGGCTCCTTCGAGCGCAACTACGGGGCGGCTTTCCGCCTGCAGTTCGGCAAAGTTCTGGCCCCTGGCCCGGAGGCGCGCTGGCAGCCCGCCCTGGGGCTGAGCCTGGACCCCTGGTTCGACTATTACCGTTACGTTCCCAAAACTTCGGTGGGGTTCCCGTACCGTTCCATACAGGTGGGCGCGGAATTGCGCTTCATCCCGCAGCTCCTGTACCGGTGTTCGGAACGGGTGGCCTTCAACGCCGCCCTGCCGCTGCGCTTCGCCGGTTTCCATTTTGAGCATGCGCTTCTGGAGAACCCGCTCTTTACCGAAAACCAGCAATCTACGCAGACGATGAACCTGGATACGGGGCTGGGCGGCCTGCAGCTGCAGGCGGGGGTTTTGGT
>JAGFJE010000193.1 GCA_024103175.1 Phaeodactylibacter sp. | reverse complement strand
GCGACGTCGGCGCCGCTGCCGACCGCAATGCCGACGTCGGCCTGCGCCAGGGCGGGGGCGTCGTTGACGCCGTCGCCCGTCATGGCGACGTATTCGCCCTGGCCCTGTAATTCTTCGATCTTGTCGAGCTTCTCATCAGGCAATACCTCGGCAAAGTAACCGTCCATTCCCAGTTCGTCGCTGACCTTTTTGGCGACCTGTTCGTTGTCGCCGGTCAGCATGATGGTTTTGATGCCTTTTTCCTGCAGGGTTTTTATTGCATCCTTGCTTTCAGGCCGTATCTGGTCGGCCAGAGCAATATAGCCCAGCAGCTTATTGTCCTCAAGAACGAAAACGATGGTCTCTCCTTCACTTTCCTTAGCTCCGGAAGGAGTATCGATGCCCTCTTCCCGGAGGTAACCCGGGCTGACGACCTTTATGGCCTTGCCCTCAACGGTGGCTTCCACCCCCTTCCCGGTGATGGCATTGAAATCTTCGGCTGCGGGCAGCTCCAGTTCCAGCTCTTTAGCCTTCTCCAGTATGCCCTCCCCGATAGGGTGTTCCGATTCGGCTTCCAGAGCGGCGGCCAGGCGCAGCACCTCTTCTTTACTGTAATCGCCGGTGGCGGCCTCGAAACGGCTCACCCCAAACTCGCCGGTAGTCAGGGTGCCGGTTTTGTCAAAGACAACGGCAGTGACCCGGCGGGCATTTTCAAAGGCGGTGCGGTTGCGGATTAGCAGGCCGTTCTTTGCCGAAAGGCTGGTCGATATGGCCACGACCAGGGGGATGGCCAGCCCCAGCGCATGGGGGCAGGCGATGACCATGACCGTCACCATACGCTCCAGGGCGAAGGTAAACTCTCTGTCCAGAAAAAGCCAGGCGGCCAGGGTAGTAAAGCCCACTACCAGCGCAACGACGGTCAGCCAGAAGGCGGCGCGGTCGGCCAGCTTCTGGGTTTTCGACTTCCTGCCCTGGGCTTCTTCCACCATCTTGACGACTTGCCCGAGATACCCTTCCTCGCCGACGCCCTTCACCCTCACCTTCAGGGAGCCCGAGCCGTTGATGGAGCCGCCGATCACCTCGTCTCCCTCTTCGCGGAGGACGGGCTTGCTTTCGCCCGTGAGCATACTCTCATTGATCTCGCTCTGCCCTTCTTCCACCGTGCCGTCGGCCGGTATCTTTTCTCCCGGCTTGATGAGGATGAGGTCGTCCTTCTTCAACTCACTGAGGGGAATATCCTTTGTTTCTCCATCTTTCAGCCGATGGGCTTCGGCAGGCAGCAGTTCCATGAGCTTCTCCAGCGCCCGGGACGCCCCGAGTACGGAGCGCATTTCCACCCAGTGGCCCACCAGCATCACGTCGATCAGGGTGGCAAGCTCCCAGAAAAAGGTCTTACCAGGCAGGCCCAGAGCTACCGCGCTGCTGTAGCCATAGGCTACGGTGATGGCAACGGCGATCAGCGTCATCATGCCCGGGGAACCCTCTTTCAGCTCATCCACGAGCCCTTTGAGAAAAGGGTATCCCCCATAGAAAAAGAGGAGGGAGGACAGCCCGAAGAGCACGTACTGATCTCCCTGGAACTGCCAGTCGATCCCGATCCAGCTCTGTATCATCGGGGAGAGCAGGAGGACCGGGACGGTCAGCACCAGGGAAACCCAGAAGCGGCGCTTGAAGTCTGCCATCATTTTCCGATGATGTTCCTGGTGGCCGTTGTGGCGCCCATGCTCATCATGGCCTTTGTCATGATGGTGGCCGTTGTGGTGGGAATGGTCCTGATTCGACATGTTATCGTTTGTTTCTCAATTCGCAGATCTAGCAATTTGGGAACGAACCGCTATCGCATTGCCTTGGGGTGGGCTTCGGCCGGGAAAGCGCATCCAACCCGTTCCGGCTGGAGATGCGCTTTTCCGGGCCAAAAACTACCCCTTCGGACGCTCGTACTGGCAGCAGCCGTGGAGGTTGTTGTATACCTCATCCGGCGCCCGGTGGGTATCGGAATCATAACCCACAGCGGCGATCTTCGCCTTGATGTCGTCGAGGCTGATGGCGCCGGCTTCGTATTTTACGGTCATGGCCTTGGATTCCATATCCCAGGCGGCATATTCGACGCCTTTCACATCCGACAGGGCGCCTTCGATCTTGCGCTTGCACATGCCGCAATTGCCATATACTTTGAACGTCTCGGTGCTGATCCCGGCAACGGCGGTAGCCTTCCCGGTATCGGAGGAAGCGGCGCCCATTTTGGCGCAGCCTTCCTTATCGGCCTTGGCGCAGCAGGCAGCCTTGTCGGCGCCTTCTTTCGTACAGGCTGTTTTGTCTTTACCGGCGCAGCAGGCCTTGGCTGCCTGCGCATTGGCCACCGCCGTGCCGGCAACGGCCAGGAAGAACATAAGAATAAGCTTTTTCATGATTTTTGATTTAAAAGTGAGAAAATGATTAATTCTTGAATGCGAACAAACTGTCTTTCACCAACCCGCATTTCAGCATTTTGTCGCCAAAATACGGATTTAGTATTTGGGTTTCGTTACTGATCCAGTCTGCGCCGCGGTCGTCGAAGGCCATGGGGCAGTGTTGAACGTAGAGTTTGGCGCCCTCAATGCCAAAAGCCCGGATGGTTTCGATCAGCAGGTTGGACAGGAAGTCGAACTGCTCGCGCTGCTCTTCCACCTTATCCGCTTTGGCGATTCTTCCGGCGTGGGCGCGCATGGCATTGAGCTGGCCCATCCAGAAGTTATGCGCCGGCCCCCGGAGCAGGCTCATGTCCACCTGGTTCAGGCCGGCCAGAAAGTCCTGCCCGGCATTTGCCGCGGCTTCGGGGTCCGTTTCTACCAAGGCATCTTTAAGTATCAGGTAGCGGTTGGCCAGGGCCTGCAGCTGTTTCTGGAATTCCAGCGGAGCGTCCTCCCGAAAATCGGGCGCCGCCGGCGGGGCCATGCCCTCCACCATTACATTGCGGTTCATCATACTGGCCTGGTTGTTGAGCTGGGCCGCGGCATCAACAGCGAAGGTCCCGTTGGTGACAACTTCTTCACCTATAGACAGCCCGTCTTTAACCAGGTAACTTTCGCCAAGCGCTTCTCCGAGGGTGACTTCGCGGTACTCAAAGGTAGGCACATTGGCATTGGGTATCTTTACATAAACGACAGAGCGCTGGCCCGTCCATAGAACGGCCGAGCGGGGAACCAGCAGCTGCCGCCCGGCTGTTTTAGCCACCTCAACGCTTCCTTTAACGAACATTTCTGGTTTCAGCAGGCCCGACGGGTTGGCCACTTCCGCCCGCAACGCCGCCGTGCGCGAAGCCGGGTCGATCACGGGGTCGATATAGGTGATGCGGGTAGAAAACGTGCGGCCCGGCAGCACCGGTGTGGTGAACTCCACCCTGTCGCCGGCCTGGATGTGGGCCAGGTCTTCCTCATAGGCGTCGAACAGCACCCAGAGCCGGCTCAGGTCTGCCAGGGCAAACAGCGCCTCTCCTTCCTTTACATAATCCCCTACCGATACCAAACGCTTACGGACGACGCCGGAGGCATCCGCATAAACGGTGGTGTTTTCCCGAACCTTGCCGGTTCTTTCCAGCTCCTCGATCATCTGCGGCGGCACTTTCCAGCGGCGCAGTTTTTCCCGGGCCGCCTGTGCCAGTTTGGGGTTGACATCCTGAAAGCGCATAGCTTCCAGCAATTCCCGCTGGGCGGTGACTAGCTCCGGAGAATAGATCTCGGCCAGGCGCTGGCCTTTCCGGATCTGTTCTCCGGTAAAGGTGGCGTAGAGCTTTTCTATACGCCCCGGAACATGGGCCACCTGGCTTGCCGCCCGCCTTTCGTCGGCGCTGATCTTTCCGTTGAGGGTAATGGTTTTGGCAGCCTGCCCCTTTTCTCCGATGGTAGTAGTCTGCACATTGGCCAGGCGAATGGCCTCGAGGGTCATCTCCAGCGTGATCCCTCCATCGGCAGTTGATGCCTCTCCCACCGGCACCAGCTCCATCTCGCAGATGGGGCATAGCCCCGGTTCATTCTGGCGGACCTGCGGGTGCATGGAGCAGGTGTAGATCGTTTCCTCTTCTGGTTCCTCAACCGCTTCGGCGGCGGCATGTTCATGCCGGCCCGCCGGTTCATTGAACAACAGATAACCTGCCCCCAGCCCAATACCGGCGGCAACGATGGTTATGATGATTATTCTGATATTTTTCATGGCGCTATGGTATTAGTTTTTCCACTTCGGCTTTTGCCAGGTGGGTTTTAACGATGGCCTTCAGGCGCATTTTATCGTAGTTGACAAGATCATTCTGCAGTTGCAACAGTTCATCGAAGCTGGCGCCGTCGTTGCTGTAACTGGCCTGAAGGATCTCGGCAGATGAGTTGATTAGCCCCACCTGCTCTTCGTAGAGCTCCAACTGCAGCAGGGCATCCCTGTAATCGGCATAGGCCTGCTCGATCGCGGCGGCGAACCGGAGCCCCCTATCTTCCTGTCGGTTGTCCAGGGCAGCGATCCTCAATTCCTCCTCTCTTTCCCGGGCGTCATACTTTTTCCGGTACAAAGGGACCTGCACCGTCATCCGTGGGCTGAGGATGTCCCGGCCGTTGCCGGCAGGGTCGGCGTCACTGCGTTGCCCGACGAATATGTAGTCGAGCCCGACGCCAAAATCGGGCTTGCCTTCCAGTTCGTTGACGGTGATCCGCCGGCGTGCCGCCTCCTGCTGCCACTTCAGGGCGGCAAGGGCCGGATGGTTCTCCCGGATGAGGGCCAGCAGAGAGTCCCGCCGGTAGGGCAACACGGCCACTCCAAGAGTGTCCGCCGGCAGGATAATGGCCCCGGCGGGCCGCCCGATCAACTGGTTGATAGTGGCAACGGGTTTTACCTTTTGGTTGTCCAGGCGTTCGATCTCCTTCTGCAGCTCCACAATTTTGGACTGCACCCGAAGCACGTCGGCAAGGCTGCTCTTCCCATTCTCCACCCGGGTCAGGGCGATTGCCTCCAACGCCCGGAAAATGCGGATGTTCCGGCTCAGGATATCCTGGGTAGCGTCGAGTTCATACAACTGAAAATACGCCTGCGACACCCTGTACCTCAAGTCGAGCCGCAGCGCGCCGATGCGTTCGAAATCGGCTTTGGCCATGGCCAGCACGACGTCTTCCTGAGCTTTCAGCTTTCCTTTCCAGGGAAACATCTGCGTGGCGCCGAGGCGCACCCACTGCGGCCCGAGGCGGGTTTCCACCGGCAGGGCAAAAATGCCGAGGCCTACCTCGGGGTCGGGCAGCTGGCTCACCTGGGGAGCTTGCTGGAGGGCGGCCTGGTACTCTTGTTGCAGGGCGCGGATCTCGTAGTTATTTTCGAGGGCAAGGGCAATGAGGGTATCGAGGGGTTGGGCAACAACCGGCCAACTGCCCGCCATCGTTATTACTATAATCGAAACCCATTTTATCATGATTTGAAATCTTATCATTATTCTGCAATTTGAAAGCAATCTGATAAGGTAAGGAGTGAGTTTTAGTCCACCCCCTACCCCCGCCAGCGGGGGATATTCTCTCCGATCTGGTAGTGTGTTTTCTACAAAATGGCCCCTTCAAGCCATTCTAATTTGACTCTACAATTGCAAGCCTTGTTTCCTTCCACCAACTATACAATACCGGCACCGTAAACATCGTGATCACCTGTATCAGCATGCCGCCGAACGAAGGGATGGCCATGGGCACCATGATGTCGGACCCGCGCCCGGTGGACGTCAGTACCGGCAACAGGGCCAGGATGGTCGTAGCCGTGGTCATCATGGCCGGGCGGACGCGCCGCAGGCCGCCTTCCACCACGGCATCGCGGATTTCTGCGACGGTTTTCGGCTCATTGGCGCGGAAGCTGTCCCGCAGGAAGGTGGCCACCAGCACGCCGTCGTCGGTGGCGATGCCGAACAGGGCCAGAAAACCGACCCAAACCGCCACG
The DNA here is from genome assembly GCA_024103175.1 of Phaeodactylibacter sp. Taxonomy (GTDB): domain Bacteria; phylum Bacteroidota; class Bacteroidia; order Chitinophagales; family Saprospiraceae; genus JACJXW01. The sequence continues at coordinate 8,388 of JAGFJE010000193.1, read as the reverse complement.
CTCAGGTTGATGGTTTTGATCTGGAACAGTTCTCTCATGTTGGTATCGAAAAAGCTGAAATCCAGGAACCAGCCCTGGCCGTAGAGCCAGATCATGATGAAACCGCCGGAAAAGGCTACAAAGACTCCGGTAAAGACCATGAGCGAAATGGGCACGGACCGGAACTGGAAGTACAGGATAAGAAAGATGATGCCCAGCGAAATGGGCAGCACCAGCATCAGGCGCTTATTGGCCCTCACCTGCTGCTCATAGGTGCCGGCGAAGCTGTAGCTCACGGCTGGAGGCACCGGCAGGCGGCCGTCATCGATAAGTTCCTGGAAGTGGCGCTGGGCGTTCTCCACTACCTCCACCTCGGCATAGCCGTCCTCCTTATCGAAGAGCACATATCCCACCAGGAAGCCGTCTTCACTTTTGATGGACTGCGGGCCCTGCTCGTATTTGATCTCCACCAGTTCGCCGAGGGGGATCTGCGTTCCGTTCTTTGCCGTTACCAGTATCCGGCGCAGGGCGTCGGGGCTGTCCCGCAGCTCCCGTGGATAGCGTACCCTTACGGCGTAGCGTTCTCTGCCTTCTACGGTCTCTGTCATCTTCATCCCCCCGATGGCCGCCTGTATGTAGCGCTGCACATCGGCAATAGACAAACCATAGCGGGAGATGGCATTGCGGTTGATATCCAGTTGCAGGTAAGGTTTGCCGATGATGCGCTCGGCAAAGACCGCAGCGTCCTTGACCCCTTCCACCTCTTTGAGGTGCTGCTCCAGTTCGAGCCCGAAGGTTTCGATGTCTTTCAGGTTGGGGCCCTTTACCTTGATGCCCATGGGCGCCCGCATGCCGGTCTGCAGCATGACCAGCCGGGTCTCGATAGGCTGCAGCTTGGGAGCGGAAGTAACCCCCGGCAGGCGGGTGGCCTGAACGATCTCGTCCCAGATGTCGTCAGGCGAGCGGATGTGATCCCTCCACTGCCGGAAATACTGGCCCTTGTCGTCTTCGATGAGTTCGCCCTGTTCGTCCCGGGCGTATTCGCCCTGATCATTCACCCGGAAGCGGATGCGGTGTCCTTTTTCGTCGGTCCGGTATTCCGGTTTGTAGAGGATCACATTCTCATACATGGAAATGGGAGCGGGGTCCAGCGGGCTCTCCACCCGGCCCAGCTTCCCGACCACCGTCTCCACCTCCGGGATGGCGGTAACGGCCATATCGAGCAACCGCAGGTTCTTGATATTCTCCTGCATACCGGAATGGGGCATAGCGGTGGGCATCAGCAGGAAGGAGCCCTCATCCAGGGAAGGCATAAATTCCTCTCCCGTATTCTGATAGATGGTAAAGCCACTGTAGATCAGCCCGCCCACCAACAGCAGAAACAACCCCTTGAAGCGGAGGCAGAACCGCAGGATGTTTTCGTAGTAGCGGATCACCATAAAGAAGAAGCCAAGCAACAGGGCGGCGATCAGGGCGACGAAGAGAAAGTTGATCGCAACACTCTGCTGTACGCCCAGCGGCATCCATACCCGGGTGAGGAAAAACCCTACCAGGCCGGCAATGAGCACATTCTTTAAAATGTCAAAACCTTTCTGCCCCTTTTCGGACAGCCGCTCTTTAAGCCAGGCATCCAGTACGCCCAGGGCGCCAACCAGGAAAACAACCACCCCCAGCTGAGCGCTGTAGGCCAGGGCGATCCCGATGCCGGCGGCCAGCAGCAGCAGGTTGGTAATAATGCGCATGCGCGATCCTCCCCGCCGCACCGAGAAGAGGCTGTGCGCCAAAGGGGGGATGATGGTGACCGCCACGATGATGGAAGCCAGCAGGGCAAAAGTCTTGGTGAAGGCCAGGGGCCGGAAGAGCTTGCCCTCCGCCGCCTCCATGGTAAATACCGGCAGGAAGCTGATGATGGTGGTTGCTACCGCCGTCACCACCGCTGAGGCCACCTCCACCGTAGCTTCGTAGATGGTTGTCAGCAGGGATTCCCCTTCCGGCGCTTCCTCCATTCGCCTCACCATGCTTTCCGTCAGTACAATGCCCATATCCACCATGGTCCCGATGGCGATGGCGATCCCGGAGAGGGCCACGATGTTGGCGTCTACCCCGAAATAGCGCATGGCGATGAAGCACATGAGTACCGCCACCGGCAGGCTGCCCGACACCAGCACGGAAGAGCGCAGGTTGAGCAGCATAAGGATCACCACGATCACCGTAATGAGCACCTCCAGGGTGAGCGCTTCTTCCAGCGTGCCGATGGTTTCCTGGATCAGCTCGGTGCGGTCGTAGAAGGGGATGATCTTCACCTGGGACACGGTGCCGTCGGCCAGCGTACGGGTAGGCAGCCCCGGCTCTATCTCTTTGATCTTCTTTTTTACGTTCTCGATCACCTGCAGGGGGTTCGAGCCGTATCGGGCCACCACCACGCCGCCCACCGCTTCGGCGCCCGACTTGTCGAGCGCTCCCCGGCGCGTCGCCGGCCCCAGGGACACGCGGGCCACATCGCGAACGCGGATTGGGACGTTATTGTTGGCCGCCACTACACTTTCCTCGATATCCTCGATATTTTTGATGTAGCCCAGCCCGCGGACGAAGTACTCCGCCAGGTTGATCTCGATGGTTTGCGCCCCGACGTCGAGGTTGCTGTTCCGGACGGCCTCCATGACCTGCCCCAGTGAAATGTTGTTGGCCTCCATGCGGCCGGGGTCGACATCGACCTGATATTCCTTGACGAAACCGCCGACGGAGGCGACTTCGGACACCCCTTCGGCGGAAGAGAGCCCGAAGCGCACGTAGAAATCCTGAATGGAGCGCAACTCATGGGGGTCCCAGCCGCCGGTGGGGTTGCCTTCTGCATCGCGCCCTTCGAGGGTGTACCAGAAGATCTGGCCCAGGGCGGTGGCGTCGGGGCCCAAAGTAGGCTGCACCCCCTCGGGCAGGGTGTTGGCCGGCAGGGAGTTGAGCTTTTCCAGAATGCGCGAGCGGCTCCAGTAGAACTCTATGTCTTCATTAAAGATGACATAGATGCTGGAAAAGCCGAACATGGAATTGCTTCGGATGCTCTTCACCCCCGGAATACCCAGCAGGGCGGTGGCCAGCGGGTAAGTTACCTGGTCTTCCACGTCCTGCGGGCTGCGCCCGGGCCAACGCGTAAAGACGATCTGCTGGTTCTCCCCGATATCGGGAATGGCATCGACGGCCACCGGGTCGCGCGGCAGCAGCTCGCGTTCGAAATCGAAAGGAGCGGTGGCCAGCCCCCAGCCGATAAAGCCAAGCAGCAGCAGCCAGGCCACTATTTTGTTCTCCAGAAAAAACCGGATGATGGATTTTAACATGTTGATACTGTCGTTTTCGTCGTGCCGGAATACTTCCGTGTCTTTAAACACGGATACACGCCCAACTTCGTACCTCAGCGTTCGACTAAGCTCACGTCGAAGTCCGGGTAAAAATACACGAACCCACCTGCTTCATAGCGGGCAGAAAAAAACGACAGTCTTCATAAGAGGAATGCTTGCAAGCTCACCGGGAGGTCGCAAACGATGAGAGGCGGTTTGTAGTTGAGGTACTGAATGGTTTGTTTGTCTACAGAGGGGAGCGGGCTATGGAAAGCCATACAGGTAGCAGGAAGTGCGGTAGCCGCCGGGGCTTTGGCCAGTTGCGTTTCGCTTTGCACCTGTTCCTGCTTGTGCTTGAGGAAATGGCTTTCATCGTCGCAGCAGCCCTTTTGTTCCTTCTGGGCGGCGGCGTGCATGGGGCAGCTGGGCATGGACTGGGCATGGCAGCTCTTCGCCGGGGCGAAGAGGGCCGTGTGCTTCAGTTCGTTGCGGCAGAAGTGCTGGTTAACCAGTATGCCGGTGGAGCTGAAAAGCACCAGTAACGCCATTGCAATATGTCCTGCTCTTAAAGCCAATACAGTAAAGATTGATCTATAAAGTACGAAAATACCAGCTACATTTAATAAAAAAGCATGAAGCGCTCGAATGTTTTCTCTCTTAACGCCAATTTAACGAAAAACGAATAATAATGGCTAAGGGTAGTTGTATGTGCCCGCCATTACCTATATTTGGTGACAGTAAATTTGCCAAGCAGTAAAAATACTGAAAAAAAGATCCTCTTTTTTGATGTTTTTCCAAATTAAACTTATCTCTATGTACAAAATTCTACGATCCACACTAGCCTTGCTACTCGCTCTAGGGGTGAGCAGTTCACTTTATGCCCAGCCGGCCAATGATAATTGTGAGGATGCCATTGAACTGTCGGGCGTCGTAACCGACGAGGAGTTCAGCACTGTCGATGCCACCACCGACGGGCCGGACCATCCCAATGATTGCGTATCGTCGGGCAGCACCGGCGAAAAGCTGTACAATGATATTTGGTATCGCTGGACGGCCGGGTTCACCGGTGAGGCCCAGCTGAGCCTGTGCAGCACTGCCGACTTCGATACCAAGATCGCCATCTATGCCCCGGGTTCTGCCTGCCCGCCGATGGACAGCGACCTCATCGGTTGTAATGAGGACGGTGGAGGGTGCGATAATTTCACTTCGCTGGCCACTTTTGACGTTGTTGCGGGTGAAACTTATCTGCTCCGTATCGGCGGCTGGGGAGACGGCGAGCCCGGCGAAGAAGGGACAGGCACTTTCTTCGTAGGCCCGTCCGAAGAGGGCCCGGTAAATGACTTCTGTGAGAATGCTATCGAACTGGACCTGGGAGAAGAAGACTTCATCGAGCTGGAAATCGATACCCGTTTTGCAACGACCAGCCTGCCCCGTCACTTCGATGCCCAACTCTGTTTCGAAGATGATGAGGAATACGTATACAAGGATGTTTGGTTCCGCTGGACGGCCACCTTCACGGCCGGCCTGGAGCTCTCCACTTGTGGATTGGTAAATTTCGATTCCCGCGTGGCGGCTTACGCTTCCACCACCTGCCCTCCTGACACCAGCACGCTGGTGGGGTGTGGAGATGATGACGTGGATGAAGACGCCATCAATTGCCCGAACTTCACCTCCAGGGCCCTTTTCAATGTTGAAGAAGGAACTACCTACCTCCTCCGTGTCGGAGGCTGGGGTACCAGTGACCCGGGAGATTCCGGTTTCGGCACCGTCATCGTAAGGCGCATCCCCCCTCTGACGCCGCCCGAAAACGATGCTTGCGGGAGCGCCGTGCCTGCTTCGGTCATTACGGTGCAACAGGCCGACGACTTCGATATCTTATACGAAGGCTTTACGGCCAATGCCAGCCCCCAGCCCATTATTCCAAACCCCTCCTGCGACAACGACGGAGAATTCTGGGACGTGTGGTACTCCTTCAATTCCGGGCCGAATACGGAGCTTAGCCTGCGCTTTAACAAGATCACGCTCAATGCCGACTTCATCATAGACCTGTATTCGAGTTGCACCACGCAGGCAGACCTCGATGGCGGTACTTTCTGCACCATCACGGAAGGCCTTTCCGAAACTTATATCGATGTGCCCATCACCGGCCTGCCCGGCGAACCGACGGATTACCTCCTTCGCGTTTCTTCTAACGTAAGAGATGTGGCGCCGGGTGAATTCTGGTTCCAACTGGTGGGAGAAACTGCCGTTAGCGGCCTGGATGAACTAGCCGTTGAAGATTTCCGCCTGTTCCCCAACCCGGTCAAGGAGGAAGCGACGGTGAGCTTCTTCCTCCACGAAGCCACGGAAGCTCAGGTGGAGATACTCAATACATTGGGGCAGGTGGTTCAGCGCCAGGATTACGGCCAGTTGGCCGCCGGGAAGAACCGCTTCCAGCTTTCCACCGCAAACCTGGACCCCGGCATTTATTTCTTCCGCCTCCTGGCGGAGGGCCGGCAGAAGACGGTAAGGTTCGTGAAACAGTAGGCCTGCCGTTTTATAGAACGCGGATGACCTCGATGGGTTGGATTTCCATAGATTGCACTCAGGGAGCTCAATCCGCGAAAATCCGCCTAATCCGCGTCATCCGCGTTCTATTCTACACCACCAGCACCCATATCGCCCAGAAGTGGCTCACACTCCCGCCGATGACAAACAGGTGCCAGATGGCATGATGGTAAGGCAGCTTCTGCCAGGCGTAGAAAATAACGCCAACCGTATAGAACACTCCGCCCAGGATCACCCCGTTCAGCGCCGCCTCCGGCATGGCCTCCATGGCCTGCGGGATGGTAATGACCCCCATCCAGCCCATGGCCAGGTAAAAGGTGACCGAGAGCCATTCCCACCGGCCAAAGAATAATAGTTTGTAGGCCAGCCCCGCCAGCACCATCCCCCATATCAGGTAGAGATAGAACCGGCCGGAAGCTTCCGGAAAGCAATAAACCAGGAAAGGCGTATGGGTGCCGGCAATGAGAAAGTAAATGCTAATGTGGTCGGCGATGCGCAAAACGTACTTCCAGCGCGGCTCCTGTAGGCTATGGTAAACGGTGGAAGTTAAGTAAACCAGCAAAAGCGAAAAGCCGAACAGGGCAAGGCTCCACCAGTGAAAGGTGTCGCTCGTGGCGGCGCTGTAGTAGAGCAGCAAAGGGACGCCTACAAGGCCCAGGGCGAGGCCCAGGCCGTGAGTCCAGGCATTGGCGCGTTCCTGGCGTAACTCGGCAGCGGTTTGGAGATAGTCCATGGGGGAAAAGATGTGATTGATTACTTTCTGGAATGGAAACGAATGGAGGCAGGAGAATGTTGCTATGGCCGCTGCTCCGGGCGCTGTTCGGAATTTTTACCCGGACTTCGGCGTGAGACTTCGGCGTGAGCTCAGTCGAACGCTGAGGAATTTATCCGGCTGCGATAACAGACGTGGCGAGGGCGGGCGCTATTCGCCAGGCTACTGAAAAAAAAGTTTTTCCTTTTAAAGACACACATTTCTAAACCAGTCTCCTCCTCCGGCAACCTTTGGCCTGAGTATGCCTCCTTATAGTAACTGCTTTTTTGAAAAAACAGCCTTATGCAATCGTTCAAAACACCATTCCTTTTTCTGCTCCCCTGTTTTCTGTTCAGTGCTCAGCCCTCCACCCCCGCTATGGCCCTATACGAAAACAATATAACAATACAGCCATATAACACTACAGCTTCCGACACCTTCCCCGAGCGCAACCTCACCAACCACCCCGCACACGACCGCTACGCCAGCTACTCGCCCGACGGCCACTGGATCGTTTTCGAATCGGACCGTAACGGAAAGTGGGACATTTTCCTGATGGATGCACAGGGCGGCCAGCTTACCCAGCTCACCACCCATTCCGCCGGAGGCCGCCGCCCCAGCTGGCGCCCCGGTGGGCGGAAAGTGCTCTTTGAAACCACCCGCGACAATGCTACTGCTCTTTTCGAGATAAATACCGATGGAACCGGCCTTCGCCAGGTGATGAGCCTCAATGAAGAAACCGACGGCGGCCTCTTCGCCCGCTACTCGCCCGACGGAAGCCGGATCGCTTATACGCTCAAAGAGAGCGAAACGAATTTCAACCTCTACCTCTACAACCTGTCCGACGGCCGTACCACCGCCCTGATGGCGGATGAATACCGCAATGTCTACCCCCAATGGCATCCTTCCGGCAAAAAGATCCTCTTCTTCTCCCGCCACGAGACCGGCAATGAAGACGATGAGCTCTACCTGATGAACCTGAAAACTGGTAAACTGAAGCGCCTCACCCATTGGCCCCGGCACAACTTCTGCCCCGCCTGGAGCACCGATGGCCGCCGCATTGCCTACGTCACCTCAATGGAAGGCATCCGCCCGGAAATTTACATCATGAAAAAGAACGGGAAAGGCCAGCAGCGCATCACTTTCAATGAGGACGGGGATACGCTGCCCCACTGGCGCCCGGATGGCAAGAGGTTGCTGATCACCGGCTACCGGGGGGATAATTTTGAAATTTGTGAGATCAGTTTGTCTCGCTGACGGGGAGTGTTCGCAATTCGGTGTTTTTACCCGGCCGATCCCGATAACTATCGGGAGAGGACGGGCGCTGTTCGCAAGTTCCTGAAAATCAAGGGTTAGCCTTAGAAGACACAGAAAAATGAACTATTCCCGATGTATTTCTGCCCATGGAGTTTCCGGAGTGCCCTCATTCGTTGTACTTGCCGGTCTGCTCCCGACAAATGCACTTATACCCCCAAACACCCCTTCACCCCTTCCACCACCGCTTCCACATCCTCTTCCGAGGAATAGGCTGAGAGCCCCAGGCGGGTGACGCCGCCTTTTTCCAGCAAGCCGAGCACTTCGGCGGCGCGGATGGCGTAGAAGTGGCCGTCCCAGGCCAGTATATTGCGCCCGGCCAGTTTTTGGGCGACGGCTTCCGGGCGGTGGCCTTCCGTCAGCACGGCGAGAGTAGGCGCCCGCAGGGGAGCGTCCATGGGAGGGCCGATAACGGAAACGCCGGCGAGGGCAGTAAGGCCGGCGTGCAGTTTCCGGGCCAGAGCG
>JAGFJE010000191.1 GCA_024103175.1 Phaeodactylibacter sp. | reverse complement strand
AATTTAGGCGCAAAGTTATGCCGGGATGTATGTTTCAGCACATTTTTGGTGTTTAGCAAAAATGATCGCCTCATAAATAAGGCCATATGCTCCTGTGGCCTGCTTGCAATCCGTAAAAATTAGCCGGAAGACGGTAAAAGAAATTCACATAATTTTTTATTTAATCTGATAAAGATACAGAAACCGCATTATTTTTTTGTGATAAAAAAAACAAAACCAATATTTTACACTTTAAAATGTCACATATTAAAACACAGAAATTTAATGAATTGTACTTCGAAATCCTTGGAGGTTTATAGACATTTGTATTGTCAACGATGATGAACGGCAGTTGGCGGATTCCTTCGGAAGAGAAGGACGGAGAAAATGACAAGACTTACTACTGACAAAGGTTGTAATCCAACGAATGCTATTATAGTGATTCCCCTCACAAATTGAGGTTTTGCATCCTGGACAGAGCAGCAGGAATATAAATTCCTGCCCTGCGTGCTACGCGGGAATCTATATTCCCGCTTCCCGGGCATAAACTCAGAAAGTAGGGAGAAACACTATATGCCGGCCCAAAGCGCCAGCATATAATCCCATGTAAAGATTTTCGGGGGTATCAAAGGATATCCTCATTTTTGGTATGTAGATAGCCTCTCAAAGCTCTTTTGGAAACCGGCCCGATGCGGCCGGTTTTTTTTTGCCTTCCCTTCACGAATCTTCTATCTTTGCGTCCCGGAAATACAAAGCCTCTCTAAATTTCGTTATAGTCAAATCAAAGGTAAAGGCCTTTCTTTACCATTGAGGGAACCATGAATTTTGCAGTAAAGAAGCAGATATCTACTATGAAAAAATTACTACCCCTTCTGTTCCTGGCCCTGGCCAATGTCGCGGCTGCTCAGGAGGCGCCTATGGAAGTATACCGTGGCAATGCCATAAAATACAACTCTATTGTTTTCAATTTCTACGTCGATGAGTCGAACAACAAATGGGTGGGCACGGCCGATGGCCTGTTTCAGGTGTACGACCCCACGCTGGCTACTAAGATAGAACTGGCCCAAGGGGAGGAGTCTCTGTTGCGCCTGCCGGACGGCAACCGGGATATTCGCTGGAAGGTGGAGGATCTGACCGCCATCACCGGCGATATCTTTGACCGCCAGAATTACATCACCTCCGGCCACTATGATCCCTCCCGGGAGGAGCTCTGGATCGGCACCAGCCAGTTCGGCCTCTACCAGTTCCGGGTAAAGCCGGAGCTGGAGCTGATCGAGCAGTTTACCATTTACAATTCCAAGCTGAAATCCGATTACATCAATACCATTTACCTGGATGCGGCCGGCCGGCAGTGGGTGGGCACGCAGGATGGCGTCCTTTTCGGCGAAAAAGGCCGCTGGCAACTGCTGGAAAGAGGGTACAACATAAAGGACATTGTCGGCAAAGGGCTGGAAATATGGCTGATGACGGAAGAGCAAGTTGGCCCGCTCGATTCCCGCCAGCGTTGGGAACCTATAGAAATACCGCGCTTTAAAACTGAAGGAGGCCTGCGGGGTATCACCTTCGACGATATGGGCAACCTGTGGATCGCTTCCGAGGTCATCACCCGCTATAACCCGGAGACTCAGGAATTTACGGTTTTCGGGCCCGCCCAGGAATACACCAGCCAGTTTGCCAGCTGCCTGGCTGCTGACCGGGACAACGCCATCTGGGTCGGCACCCAGGATAAGGGGCTGTACATTGTCGACAAGGCCTCCGCTATCCGGGTGGCCGCTTTGGTGGATAAGGAGATAAGCTGTAATGGCAATGGCAAAGACGCCGCCCTGAAGGTGGAAGTTTACGGCGGGCAGGAGCCCTATACTTACTCCTGGAGCGGCGGCCTGTCCGGCGCAGCCCCCCGGGGCCTGGCTCCCGGCGAGTATCAGCTGACGGTCACCGACGCCAAGGGCAAGTCGAAGGCAACCAAAGTGATCATAGAGGATAAACGAGTGGAGGCCGTCGCCAGCCTGGCCAAAGAAGAAAGCGGGCCCGCCGCCGCCGACGGGACGGCTACGGTTAAGGTGAAAGGGGGGGCGCCTCCCTATACCTACCGCTGGGATAACGGGGAAACCGGCCCCACCGCCTCCCGGTTGCCCGCCGGGCAGCATGCCGTTACCGTTACGGACCAGAACGGCTGCCAATCGGTATCGAGCCTGAACGTCACGCAAAGATTGGCCGAACTGTCTGCAACTCTTTTTCAGGCGGCAGAGGTGAATTGTTTTGGCGATAGTGCGGGCGTCCTGGAAGTGGAGGCCAAAGGTGGAAAAGAACCTTATGTTTTTGAATGGAACCAACAGGGCCTCGCCGGCGCCCGCGCTACTGAGCTGCCTGCCGGCTCTTATAGCGTAACGGTTTCCGATGCTTCCGGCAACAATACTGTAGCTCAGGCTACTATCTCCCAACCGGACGCCCTTTCCGCTACTGCTACTGCCGTGGCTCCCGCCAGCACCGGCCAGGCGAATGGCCAGGCAAGGGTTTCCGCTCAGGGGGGAGTTCCCGGTTATCTTTATGCCTGGGATACCGGCGAAAAAGGCGAAATATCTGATGACCTGCGCCCGGGCGTCCATACCGTCACCGTCACCGACGCCAACGGCTGCACGGCCACGGCAAGCGTGGAGATTTCCGAAGATGTCCTTCCCCTTACCCTGTCGGTTCAACAGACGGCGGAGGTCAACTGCTTTGGCGGTAAAGAGGCCGCTCTGCAGGCTAAAGTAAGCGGCGGCAAGGGGCCGTTCGAATACCGGTGGAGCGGCGGC
>JAGFJE010000184.1 GCA_024103175.1 Phaeodactylibacter sp. | reverse complement strand
ACCATATTTTTGTAGAGGGAAGCGGCCTGAGGCGCATCGGCTTCCTGCAGGGCCTTGATGGTTTGCAGGTAAGACAGGGCGTGCACCTTATAGGCATCGGAGGCGGCCTTTTCCGGCTCGGTAGCCTCGGCGGTGAGTATTTTCTGGTAGTCGAGGGATGGGCGAGGCTGCTTTCCCTGTTCGATCTGCTCCTTCATCATCAGGGCGTCGTCGAACATGGCGCGCATCAGCAGGGCGAGCTCGCTGTCGCCGTTAGGGTTGAGGGGCGGGGGATCGTTTTGAGCGGCTTTGGCGGTGCAGGAGAGCAGGTAACCGCTGAGCAACAGGGCCAGGAAAATAGCAGGCTGTCGGAGGATGGTGGGAAAATGAAGCTTGGGCATGGCTGTTTTGCGGGTAAATATAAGTTATTTTTTCCGCTCCAACTCCCGGATAATGGCCTTCACCCGCTCCAGCGGCATATCCGCCAGCTCGGCGATCTCTTCGGGAGGCATGCCCTTTTTCCAGCCGCGCTCGACGAAGATATGCTCTTTGCGTTCTTCCCCGGCTTCCATACCCTTTTCCCGGCCTTCTTCCAAGCCTTCTCTCAAGCCTTCTTCCTTGCCCTTTTTATATAGAAAATCGGTACTAATGTCATAAGTGATCGGCATAGCTTCTATCGTTTTTACGGTTAGTTCATGCAATTTACGCAATCCTGATAATACATTCAATTGCCGAATGTACTTCTCCAAGGACAGTTCTCCTTTCACTACGCGCTTTAAACGCTCTAAAATGGAACGAATAACTCCCTCCGCCGGTTCTTTTCTAAAATCCCCCAATATAGCCAACACAACCGCTTCTGGCACCTGGCTGTTGAGCATCTGCTTATAATCCAGCCGCCCCAGGCCAATCAATTCGAAACAGATGAATACTTCTTCTTTTTTGTAACAAAAATATTCATTCCTTGCCGTCCTCTATTTTCCCTGCTTTAGTATCTCCACCACCTTCTCCACCGGCAGCGCCTCCACGGTGCGCCCGTTCCCCGTCATCTGCTCCGCCATGAAGAGGGAATTCAGTATGGCCTCCTCCGTCGCTTCGATGGTGGCCAGGAAGAGAGGCGTCATGGCGCTGTTGTCCAGCACCTGCTGTTCCAGCAAAGGGCTTTCGGGATCGTAGGGCACGCGCAGCCCTTCAGCAGTGGAGAAAGCAATGACATAATCCCCGCTGCCATTGGAGGCGATGCCTCCGGTGCGGGCCAGGCCCAGCATGGCTCGTTTGGCCATTCGCTTCAGGTTGCGGGCATCGGCGGGGGCATCAGTGGCCACGACGATCATGCAGGAGCCGTCGCCGGAGCCTTTGGCCGCCTTTTGCTTTCGCAGCTCCTCCCCTACCGGCAGGCCGTCTACCTGCAACACACCGCCGAAATTGGTTTGCACCAGCACGCCGACGGTGTAGCCGCCGTCTTCCTCCGGCAACCTGCGCGACGATGTGCCGATGCCCCCTTTGAAGCCGAAGCAAATGGTGCCTGTACCGGCGCCGACATTGCCCTCCGCCACCATGCCGGAGGCGGCTGAGGCGATGGCCTGCAGCACGTGCTCCTTTTTGACATGCCGGCCTCGGATGTCATTCAGCCCGCCGTCATTGGTTTCGCCGACCACCGGATTGACCGAGCGCACATCGGCGTTTCCTTCCTGCTCCAGCGTGTAATCGATCAGGGCATCGGCGGCAGTAGGCACGCTGAGGGTGTTGGTGAGCACGATGGGCGTCTCGATATTGCCCAGCTCTTCCACCTGGCTGTAGCCCATCAGCTTGCCGAAGCCGTTGCCGATGTAGATGGCGGCGGGTACTTTTTGCTGGAAGATATTGCCTCCATGCGGTAGGATGGCAGTGACTCCTGTCCGGATGTTGTCGCCTTCGATGAGGGTATAGTGGCCTACTTTTACGCCGGCCACGTCGGTGATGGCGTTCAGGGGGCCGGGAGGAAGAATGCCGGGCTCGATGCCGTGATCGCGGACGCGTTTTTGCTGTGCCATGAGGGGGGTGGTGAGGAGAAATGAGAAAATGACAAATAATATCTTCAAACGCATGGTTTAGGGAATTTGATTAGTTCCAATGGATAGTAAATTGCTGATATTGGTTTATCGTCTTCAACGCCAAAAAATTTTGGCGAACCTAGTTAGCGTTGGTTTATCGTCTTCGACGCCAAAAAATTTTGGCGAACCCAGTTAGGGTTCTACCTGCCTCGTTTGTTAAAACCCTTAACGAAGCGCCGTTTCAAGTGTTTAGCTTTTGTTAAGCTATGCGCCTAAGCCGCTTTGTCTGCCAAAGCGTGCATAATTTAGCGCTCAAATTATCGTTTCCCATTCGTGGGGCGATCATCCTGGCCGCAAGCCCCACCTCAAAGTAAATTAATAAGGAGGGGCGATCAGGATGATCGCTCCACGAGAAGTAAAAATCAAAAAAAATGATCAGAAAACTAGGACTATTACTGATTTGCGCCCTGGCGCTGAACGGACTTCAGGCCCAGAAATGGCTGGAAAAAGTAAACAAAGCAAAAGACGGCTTGCTGGGCGGCGGCCTGAGCCAGGAAGAGGCCGGCAAAGGGCTGAAGGAAGCCCTGGACCTCGGCGTGGCCGAGGCCGTTGACTTTCTCTCCGCCGAAGACGGTTACTACAAGAGCGCCTACAAGGTCCTCCTGCCGGAGGAAGCGCAGGCGGTGGCCGGCAAGCTGCGCGCCGTTCCCGGCTTTTCCAATGTAGAAGAGGAGATCGTGCTCAAGATCAACCGGGCGGCGGAAGACGCGGCCAAAAAAGCCAAGCCCATCTTCGTCAGCGCCATCAAGCAGATGACCTTCCAGGATGCCATGAACCTCCTGATGGGCAACAAGGACGCCGCCACCCGCTACCTGGAAAGAACAACTTACGACCAGTTGTACGGCGAGTTCAAGCCGGTCATCATTGAGTCCCTCGACAAGTTCAACGCCCGCACTTACTGGCGGGATGCGGTGACGGCCTACAACAAGATCCCGCTCACCTCCAAAGCCAACCCGGAACTGGACGACTACGTCACCCAACAGGCGCTCGTTGGCCTGTTCAGCCTCATTGAAGTGAAGGAAAAGGATATCCGGGAGAATGTAGGGGCGCGGACGTCGGAATTGCTGCGCAAGGTGTTTGCGAAGCAGGATCCGTAAGGGGCGTTGATTCGTTGATTCGGTTGATTCGGGACTCGTTGATTCGTGATTCGGTGTGGACGCGAATTGCGAATCCCGAACAGCGAATACCCGATAAATCGTATCTTTCCGCCAAAAATGCCGGAAAAAGCATTTCAGGATTACTACCCCGATGACGTTAGCCACTGCTACGGCTGCGGCCGCCTCAACGAGCATGGGCATCATTTGAAAAGTTTCTGGGACGGCGAAGAAACCGTCGCCCGTTTCACTCCAAAGCCTTACCACACCGCCATCCCCGGTTATGTCTACGGCGGGCTGATCGCTTCTCTGATCGACTGCCACGCCACCGGCACGGCGGCGGCGGCGGCCACCCGGGCCCGGGGCAGAAAGCCGGAGGAGGGCCTGTTGCGTTTCGTCACCGCCTCCCTGAAGGTCGACTACCTCCGCCCTACCCCGCTGGGCCCGGAGCTGGAACTCCGCGGAAAAGTAGCTGAGCTGAAAGAGCGGAAAGTAGTGGTGCATATCACGCTGTACGCTGAAGGGCAGGCCTGCGCCAAAGGCGAAGTGGTGACGGTGTTGATGCCGGAGGGGATGATTGGTTGATTTGGTTGATTGGTTGATTGGTTGATTGGTTGATTTGGTTGATTCAAAACTGGTTTGCATGCCGCTCCAATCAACCAAATAAACCTGTCAACGTTATCAACCAATAACCATGAGGAATCTGACCCGAATAATATTTCTTTGCCTGCTGTCTTGCGGAAAGCTCCCGGGGCAAGCCCCTGCCCTTCCCCGCCCTTTCCTGGAACCTGCCGACACCCTCGACCGGGCGCGCTTTTACACCTGCGTGGCTACGGGTATGGCCATCTATGCCGGCGCGTCCTACGGCCTGTACCACCTTTGGTACAAAAACCATGAACTTACCGGTTTTCACACCTTCAATGACCTGGGTGAGTGGAATGATATGGACAAGATCGGACACGCCACGACAGCCCACAACCAATGCGTTCTTTCTTATTACGGCGCGCGCTGGACGGGCCTGAGCCGCCCCCGTTCGATCGCCCTGGCGGCCGGTGTCGGCACTTTGCTGCAGGGCACCATTGAAGTGATGGACGGCTTTTCCGAAAAGTGGGGTTTTTCCTGGGCTGACATCGGCTTCAACACACTGGGCGTTGGCCTTTTCGTTGGGCAGGAACTGGGCTGGCAGGACCAGCGCATACTGCTAAAAGTATCCAATACCCGCCCCAGCTACCCCAGCGTACTGGTGCCCGCCGACAATGGCGCGCCCCCCATGAGCCTGCGGGAGCGTGCCCATGATCTCTACGGGGCTTCTTACGCCGAGGCCTTCCTCAAAGACTACAATGGGCAAGTCCTGTGGGCCTCTGCCAACCTGGCTGCCTTCACCGGAAAACGGCAGCCGAAGTGGTTGCCCCGCTGGCTCAACCTGGCCATTGGTTACGGTTCCGAAAACATGTTCGGCGGCTTCGAAAACACCTGGGAAGGAGAAAACGGCGCTACCTATACCCTGGATGAGGAAGCCTTCCCCCGCTACCGGCAGTTCTACCTTTCCTTCGATGTCGACCTGCGGCGCATCCCCACCCGAAAGCGCGGCCTGCGCCTGCTGCTGGGCGCCCTGAACTGGATCAA
>JAGFJE010000155.1 GCA_024103175.1 Phaeodactylibacter sp. | reverse complement strand
GGCCTGGGCGTAGTTTTTACACCCGTTGAGAAATACCAGTTTGAGGTTTTTCTGCCGGCCGATCTTGGTTCCCAGGTGCCGGGCGCTTCCTGCCGTCCCCCGCAGCTGAATGAGTTCGCTGCCGGAATGCCCGCCATAGTGGAAAAGAAAGACCTGGCCGTTGAACCGGTTAAATTCCCGGTACACCTGCTCCAGGGTGGCGAACCCCAGCCGCTGGCAGTCGATGATGCCTTCCTGGTCGAGCGCCGCCAGCTCATTCCAGCAGGCATTCTGCTCCTCGCCCAGCCGCAGGCTGCCCTCGGCGTCATTCGCAAAAGCGAAAAGGAATATGGGGCGTTTTTCTGCCATGGGCTCCGAAAGAATTATAAATCAGTTCAACATTCAAAAAACTGGAGGAAAGCCTTTCGGTGAGAAGTATAACATAATTCCATTGGGTGAAAGCAGCAATGATTTATATCATGCTTCGATGTCGGAACGTCCACAAAGTCCGGGGCGTTCCGACATCGAAGACGGAAATCGGAAGTTTACCTGGCCGGCCAACGCCCCCGGGCCCCTAATTTCCCCCCTGCACCCTTCCCTGCTCCTCCTCCGTAGCCGTCGAGCGCCTGCGGGCGGGCTTTACCTCCTCATTGCCGAAGCGGTAGGTGAGCGACAGGAACGCCCGCTGGGTCTCCCACTTGTTGTTTACCCGGACGTTGATATTGCCCTGGACGATGTCCACGTTGTGGTCGCGGATGTTGAACACATCGGTGACGCTCAGCTTGAGGGTGGCCCTGTCGTCCAGGAAGGTTTTCGTAATGCCCATATCAATCTGGTAGCGGTCTTTGATGTGGAAGAAGCTGTATACCATACCGGACTGGTAGTACCCGGAGAGTTCGGCCTTGAACCCTGCCGGCAGGTTGAAGTTCTGGTTCATGTGGATGTTGTAGCTGAACTGGCCGTTGTCGAACGTTTGCCCCAGGTATACCGACTGGAAGCCGTTGTAATAGGCGGAGATGTTGAAGCGGGCGCTCCACCAGTCCGTTACGGTAACGGGCACATGCAGGTTGAGGCTGTAGTTGTCGAACTGGTCCAGGTTGGCCATGGTCTGGAAGGTCAGCAGCTGCTCGTCATCCTGTTCGAGGATCTCGGCCATGAAGCTGGATGTGCGGCTGTAGGACAGCGTCAGGAAATAGCGCTGCTTGTAGCCGTAGTTGACGGAAAAGCTGTTGGAGTACTGCGGCTGCAGGAAGGGGTTGCCCTTCAGGAAAGTATACTGGTCGAGGAAGTAGATGAACGGGTTGAGGCTCTGGTAGGTGGGGCGGTCGATGCGGCGGCTGTAGGAATAGCTCAAGCTGTGGTTTTCGCCCACCTGGTGGGAGAGGCTGGCGCTGGGGAACAGGTCCAGGTAACCTCTGTTGTTTTCCTGGCCCAGGGTTACCGACCTGCCGTTCGACCGGGTGTATTCCGCCCGCAGGCCGGCCTGCAGGGTAAAGCCTTTGAATTGCTTGTTGGCGTTGAGGTAACCCGCGAAGATGTTCTCCTCATAGAGGAACTGGTTGGTGCGGGTGCTGTCAATGAACCAGCCTTCGTCCTCCTGTTGGCGGAATTCGATGTTGTTGTCGGTAGTGACCGAGCTCACCTTGGCGCCGGCCTCTATCTTGGCGGTTTCGCCCAGCGGCTGGCTGTAGTCGGCCTTTACGGCCTTGATGTCCACTTTGGAATAGTTGTCGCTGGCCAGAAGGTTGGGCGCCGCCGCCTGCTGGCCGTCCTCATCGAGGAAGAAGTTGCGGTAGTCCTGTAAGTCTTCCGTTTCGAAAGTGGAATAATCGGCATCGAAGGACAGGTTCCGGCCGGGTTTTTCGAACTGGTGCGCCAGGTTGAAGTTGAACGAGTAATTGTTCCAGTGTTCATCGCCAAAGCGGTCTGCATCGACCAGACTGAAATCGTTGGGGTTAGCGCCGCCCAGAAAGGTGTGGTTAAAGGCCTCCTGGCCGGTGGAGCCGATCTGGGTGCGGAAGAAAAGGCCGGCGGTGGTGCGCTCGCCGGGCGTCCAGTCAACGCCGCCGCTGGCCCAGTGGCTGTTGTCTGTATTGGCCTGGCGGTTGAACTGGTCGAAAGTGGTGGCGCCGGCTTGGCCGTTTATGGTGCGGAACAGGTTGATCTGCTGGAAGCGCTCATTGCGCCAGTAGCTGTAGTCCCCGAAGATGTTCCAGTCATTCTGCCGGTAGTTGAACCGCAGGCCGGCACCTGATTTGGGGTAAGTGCCCTGTCCATATTCCACCCGGGCGCTGCCGTTGAGCCCCATCCGGCTGTCTTTTTTGATCACGATATTGATCACGCCGGCGTTGCCGGAGGCTTCGTATCGGGCCGACGGGCTGTGGATGATCTCGATCTTCCGGATGTTTTCCGCCGGCATGGTTTCCAGCATCTTGGCGACATCGGCGGCGGAGAGGTGGGTGTCTTTGCCGTTGATGAGGATCAGCACGCCCTGCTTGCCTTTCAGGTTGATGGCGTTGTTTTGGTCAACCGTCACTCCCGGCGCCCGCGCCAGCACCTCCAGGGCATTGCCTCCGGCCGCTACCGGGCTGTTCTCCACGTTGAGGGTCATTTTTTCGGCATCCAGCTGAATGAAGGGGCGGGAGGCTTTAACGATGACCTCTTCCAGCGCGATGCCTTCCTGGGAAAGGCTGATGAGGCCGAGCTGTATGTCTGGCTGTTGAGGGCTGTTTTCGAATGCCTGGGTATAAACAGGGGCGTACCCTACAAAACTGATGGACACCAGATAGCGGCCATAGGCCGCCTTTTCAAAAACGAAGGTTCCGCTGGAGTCGGTCAGGGCGCCCTTGACAAGGCTGGAATCCGAAGCCGACAGCAGCAGGGCGTTGGCGAATTCTACCGGGGCGCCCGTCTCATCGGTTACTTTTCCGGTAATGGTCCCCGAAGTTTGTGCGGTTGATTGTGTAAAAGCAGCGATCAGCAGCAGCAGAGCAATAAGAGATGATCTCATGGTTCGGTATTTGTTTTCAGGGGAGACGGGAGAAGCCGGGGTGGAGGTTACCGATCTGGCGCCGTTACCGACGAAAGGAGGCGTTTCTTCTACCAATGGAGCGTTTGGGGAGGGAAGATTGGAAATAAACAGCCAAAGTCTGTTATCTTGGCCAGAAAAAAAGGAATGCACAGCCTTTCAGATATTGTCAAACTATACGAGGAACGCTTCGATACGCATCCACTGTTGATCCGCGCCTGCGGCCGTATCAATATTATCGGGGAGCATACGGACTATAATAACGGCTTTGTCTTGCCCGCCGCAGTCGACAAATACCTCTATTTTGCCATTGGAGAGAACGGGACTGCGGACAGCCTACTCTACGCTGCCGATATCAAGGACAGCCACCGTTTCAACATCAATGAGATCGTGCCCTGCGAAAAGCTGTGGGCCAATTACCTGATGGGTATCATGAAGCAACTGCAGGAGCGGGGCGTCCCCCTGGAGGGCGTAGACTGCGTTTTCGGCGGCAACCTGCCCATCGGCTCCGGCATGAGTTCTTCGGCTGCGCTGGAGTGTGGCTTCGCCCTTGGCCTGGATACCTTATTCCGCCTGGAGATCGGCCGGGTGGAGCTCGCCCGGCTTGCCCAGCGTTCTTCCCACCAGTTCGTCGGTATCCCCTGTGGTATTATGGACCAGTTTACCAGCCTGCTGGGCCGGGCCGGGCAGGCCATTAAACTGGACTGCCGCTCCCTGGAGTATGAATACATCCCGCTGGAACTGGGCGACTGCGAACTGGTGCTCATCAACACCAAGGTCCACCACGAGCTGGCCTCTTCGGAATATCCCGTCCGGGTGGAAGAATGCCGGAAAGGAGTGGAAGCCGTTCAAAAACACCACCCCGAGGTGGAGAGCCTCCGGGATATAACCCTGGAGATGCTGGATGCCCACCGGGACGAACTGCCGGCGGTGATCTACCGCCGCTGTGCATATGTTATCAAGGAAAACGCCCGCCTCGAAGAAGCGGCCGCCTGCCTGGCGGAAGGAGAAATGGAGCGCCTGGGCGAACTCCTGCTGCTTACCCACGAGGGCTTGCGCGACGAGTACGAGGTCAGCTCTCCGGAGCTGGACTTCCTGGTGGCCATGGCCAGAGAAACCGAAGGCGTGCTCGGCGCCCGCCTGATGGGCGGCGGATTCGGCGGCTGCACCATCAACCTCGTCCGCAAGGAGGCCAAGGAGAAGTTCCTCAAGGAAGTTACCAAAGCCTATTTCAAACAATTCGGCATTCATTCGGAGTACTACTTCGTCCATCCCGTAGATGGGACGACGGTGGTGCGGGAGGAGTAGAGGCGTTCCGGCTTTGCCATTCTCATTGTTGTTCAATGATCAGCTTGTCTTGGTAGTCAATCCGCAGGCGGCAGCTTTCGGCCCCCGGGTGCTGAAGCAGCCAGTTGGCGATTGGGGTCACTACCGATTGCTCGATGGCGCGCTGCAGCGGGCGCGCCCCGTAGCGGGGGTCGAAGCCAATGGCGGCGATGTGGGCGGCCAGTTTTTTGGAAAAAACAGGCTCGATACGCCGTTTGGTAAAGCCTTCCCGCTCCTTGAGTTCGCGGAGCTCCTTCTCCGTAATGGAAAGGATGTCTTCCTGGTTCAGGCTGCCGAAGACGACTACCCCATCCAGGCGGTTGACGAACTCGGGGCGGAAATGGCGGGTAATCGCGGATAAGTAGGCCGCTTCGTCGTCTTCATCATTTCCGAAACCGATGGAGCGGCGGCCGGTAGCCCCCAGGTTGGAGGTCATGATCACGATGGTGTTCCGGAAGTTGGTTTCCCGGCCGTAGGCGTCGACGAGCATTCCTTCATCCATTAGGCCCAGCAGCGCATCGAAGACGGAAGGGTCGGCCTTTTCCACCTCATCGAGCAGCAAAACGGAAAAGGGCCGTTCGCGGATCTCCTTGACCAGGTGGCCGGGCTCCCGGCCGGCGCCGATGAGGCGGACGATCTGCCCGGGATGTTGAAACTCGCTCATATCGATCCGGACCAAAGGTGATTTTCGCTGCCCTTTCCCAAAGAAATAATCGGCCAGGGCTTTGGCGCTGGCGGTTTTGCCCACGCCGGTGGGGCCGGCGAAAAGCAGGGTGTTGATGGGCTTGTGCGGATTGTTCAGGCCCGCCTTATATATCTTGACG
>JAGFJE010000125.1 GCA_024103175.1 Phaeodactylibacter sp. | reverse complement strand
AGGAAGGAAGTGAAGCGGCGGCAGTAACCTCCGTAGTTATCGTGGAAACTTCGATGCCTCAGATCCCGGTTATGTTCGTCAACCGGCCCTTTGTCTTCGCCATCCGCGACGCCCAGGCCAACGGTATCCTCTTCATCGGCAAGATGATGAACCCAAATGAAAGTTAAACGCTTTGTCAACCAAATCTCCATTTCTCATAAACGAAAGCCTCGGCGCCCTGCGCCGGGGCTTTTTTCGGACGGGTTACCCGTCTTCACTTCGTTCTTCCGGGCAAGCTTTTATGAGGCCCGAAAAAATATAAAAGGCAGATCAGCTCCTTCCTGAACTCCAAACCCGATTCCCCCCTGAACTTGTGAACTTACATTGCCAAAAATCTCTTTTACAAGAGTTATCAAAACCCAACGCATGAATTCAGGTAAATGGAAATCCAGAAAAGTAGTCATCGTCGGAGCCGGAGATGTGGGTGCCACTTTTGCCTATTCACTGGCACAGAGCGGCCTGGCGGATGAGATTGCTCTGGTCGACCTCAATAAAAACCTGCTGGCAGGGCAGGTGCTCGACCTCTCCCACGGCCTGCCCTATTACCCGCCGGTTAGCATCCACGAGGGAGATAAAGAAGATTATGCGGATGCTCAGGCTATTGTCATTACAGCCGGCGCCAGCCAGAAGCCGGGAGAGTCGCGCCTGGACCTGCTGCAACGCAATGCCCGCATCATAGAAAGCATCGTGGATGATATTGTGGAGCAAGGGTCGGCCGCAGTGGTCCTGGTCGTAGCCAACCCGGTAGACATCCTCACCCGGGTAGCCCTGGAGCGTTCCGGGTGGAACAGGAGCCGCATCATCGGTTCCGGCACCGTGCTGGACAGCTCCCGCTTTCGCTACCTCATCAGCCGCTCCTGTGGGGTCGGTGTACACAATGTGCATGCTTACATTCTCGGGGAGCACGGCGACAGTGAATTTGCCGCCTGGTCGCTGACCAATATCGGCGGAGTGCCAGTGGATGCTTTCTACCTGGAAAATCATACGAAGGAAGAATGGCTGGAAAACCGCGCCCGGATCGAAGAGCAGGTCCGCCGTTCCGCCTACCACATCATCGACTACAAGGGGTCGACCTATTTCGCAATTGCCCTGGCCCTGGTGCGGATCATCGGCGCCATCCTGCGCAACCAGAGCAGTGTGCTGACGGTATCCGTCATGCTGCAAGGAGAGTACGGCCAGAAGGACGTCTGCATCAGCGTACCCTGCCTGGTTGACGGCGATGGGGTGAAGCGGATCATTAAGGCGGAGCTATCGGAGGAAGAGATGGCGTCCCTTAGCCGGTCGGCAGAGGTGCTGCGGAAGGCGTATGAGGCGTTAGCCTGATCAGTAAAGAAATCCAAATAACCATAAGGGAACCTGTCGCCCTACCCCTACTTCAATATCATCCGCCGCGATGTAATGATCGGCCAGGTGCTTGACCTGGCTCGCCTTTTTATTCTTACCGCCTACTTCAACAACGAACTTGTTGTCAACGAGGAAATCACCTTCGGCGGTGTGTTGTACGAGATGATGGCCCCGACGCAGTTGATTATAGAAAAAAGTTTCTCTCAGGTTGCCTTTGTCAGGCTTGGAAGGCGCCAAGGTATAAGACAAGTTGGTATTGTCCAGATACAGTTTTTCTGGTTTTTGAAGTGCAGTAATGCCTTTACCTTTTCGATAAAGGGATGCCGTCAACTCGGCCCTCTCCAGGTGATGGAGATACCGGAGCAGGGTGTTGCGGTCCAGCCCGGAACGCTCCGCCAGTTTAGCGATATTAGGCGTAAAAGGAGCGGATTCAGCAATGATCTGTAATAGGAGGGCAATCTTGGACACTTTCTGTACAGGCCCGGCTTCAGCAGAAGCCAAGTCAGATTCAAGTACAAGTTGCACTACTTGTTTCAGGCGCACCGGAAATAGGGGAAGGCTCTCCAGGAAGTAGGGATAGTATCCATGTTCCAGGTAGGAAGAAAAATATTTCAAAGGCTTGATAGCATGGCTGATTTCAATGGCGATTGCTTCATGGCTGGACAATATCTCTTCCAGGGAATAAATGGGCGGCTGATAAACTCCTATAACATGCAGATATTCCCGAAAGGAAAGCCCAGGCATATCATACATTACTGCCCGGCGGCTCAGGTCGACGTTCTGGCGGCTTAGTTCAACTATGGATGACCCCGTGAAATAAACATCCAGATCAGGTCTAAGGTCATACATATTTTTGATTTCCCGGGACCAATTTTCATATTTGTGCACTTCGTCCAGATAAAAATGGGTTATTCCCTGTGCAGAGAGCGTTTCGACGGTTTCACGAAGGCTGATGGAGGAGAAATGCAAGTCGTCGAGAGGAAGGTAAACACTATGGGAATAAGACGGGTCAGACAGCTTCATCTGTTGCAATAATAAGGTGGTTTTTCCAACTCCACGTGCCCCCTTGATACCGACAAGCCTCCAATTCCACTCGATCTGCTCCCGGATCTCCCGAATCTGTTCTGTGCCGGTTCGGTTGGCAAGTATTCTGGATTGACGTATGAGGTTTTCCATTTCCATGAATTAATTCATGAAAAATACAAAAAAATCATGAATTGATTCATGAAAACAACTGGGAATAGTAGCCCAGAAATCAAAACCCTGTCCGACGTTGCGGCTATTGCGGAAGCATCAGAGCCTACCCAGGTAGTAAACAAAATTCGCTCAACCTGAACAGAATTCAACAATTATTTTACATTTTTAATTTTCTCTACTATATTAGTCTGCAATTCAAAAAGACACCAAAAATATTAGCCGATTTTGAAACCGACGAACATTCAAGACCCGGAGTATTTCCACAAGGTAGTTGACTGCCAGTACGCCTGCCCGGCGCACACGCCGGTGCCGGAGTACATCCGCCTGATCGCCGCTGAGCGCTATACAGAGGCCTATATGGTCAACTGGGAGTCCAACGTTTTCCCCGGCATCCTCGGCCGCACCTGCGACCGGCCCTGCGAGCCGGCCTGCCGCCGTGGGAGGATAGAGGAAGAACCGGTGGCCATTTGCCGCCTCAAACGAGTGGCCGCCGACAACAAGGAAGAAGTCAGGCACCTCATGCCCTCCGTTCCCGAAAAAAAGAACGGCAAAAAGATCGCCCTTATCGGCGGCGGGCCGGCCTCCCTCACGGTGGCCCGCGACCTGGCGCCCCTGGGCTACGAAATCCACCTGTTCGACGAGTGGAACAAAGGAGGGGGCATGATGCGCACGCAGATACCCGCTTTCCGCCTGCCGGAATCGGTGCTGGATGAGGAGGTCGATTATATCCTCGACATGGGCATCCATACCCATTTCAACACCTATGTGGAAAGCATGAAGGAAGTCCTGGAAAAGGACTATGACGCCATCTTTGTAGGAACCGGCGCCCCTAAAGGCCGCGACCTCAACCTGCCCGGCAGGGAGGCCGCCGATGCCAATATCCACATCGGGATAGAATGGCTGGCCAGCGTCGCATTTGGGCATACTACGAAGATCGGAAAGAAGGTCATCATCCTCGGTGGCGGTAATACGGCCATGGATTGCTGCCGCACCTCCCGCCGCCTGGGGGGCGATGATGTCAAGGTCATCGTCCGCAGCCCATTCAAGGACATGAAGGCCTCGCCCTGGGAGATTGAAGACGCCCAGCGTGAGGATATCCCCATTCTCAACAATATGCCTCCCAAGGAATTTGTCGTGGAGAACGGCAAACTCAAAGGAATAGTTTTCGGCAAGGTGGCCGCCATCTATGACGAGAACGGCAAGCGCAGCCTGATCCCTACCGGCGAGCCCGACGTTTTCATCGAGGCCGATGATGTGATCATTGCCATCGGGCAGGACAATGCCTTCCCCTGGATCGAACGCGATCTGGGGATCAAATTCGGCAAGTGGGACCTGCCGGTGGTCGATAAAACGACCTTTCAATCTACCCTCGACCGTGTATTCTTTGGTGGAGACGCCGCCTTCGGGCCGGAAAATGTGATCACCGCCGTGGCCCACGGCCATCAGGCCGCCATCTCCGTCGACCTGTTCTGCCGGGGAGAATCGGTTTACAACCGCCCGGCGCCCTATACGAACCTCGTCAGCCAGAAGATGGGCATCCACGAATGGAGTTACGATAGCCCTGTGGTGGTGGACAAACGCTACCTCGTGCCTCACGCTGAAAAGCAGGTGGCCCTGGCCGACAGAAAGGTAGAGGTAGAACTGGGATTTGACCAGCCCACCGGCTTCAAGGAAGCCCAGCGGTGCCTCAACTGCGATGTACAGACCGTTTTCAACACCAGCCGCTGCATCGAGTGCGACGCCTGTATGGATATCTGTCCGACTTCCTGCATCACCTTTACTGCCAACGGCGAAGAAGGCGACCTGCGCACACGCCTTCTGGCGCCTGCCAACAACACCGAACAGGACCTCTACGTTTCCGAGAACCTGCCCACCGGGCGGGTGATGGTCAAGGATGAGGACGTATGCCTGCACTGCGGGCTTTGTGCCGAGCGCTGCCCGACAGCGGCCTGGGACATGCAAAAGTATTTGTACCAAGTGACAAAAGCAACGCCAATATGGAACATATCCGAGCAATCAACGATCTAGTCGTTCGATTCGCCAACGTCAACGGTACCGGCTCGGCAAGCGCCAACAACATGTTTGCCAAGGCCATCTTCCGGATGGGCATACCGGTATCGCCCAAGAATATCTTCCCGTCCAACATACAGGGCCTGCCCACCTGGTATGAAGTCAGGATCAGCGAAAAGGGCTACCTGGGCCGCCGCGACGGGATCGACCTCATGGTGTGTGTCAACCCACAGAGCATGGCAAGAGATGTGGAGTCTGTAAAACCAGGAGGGTATTTCGTCTACGACAATACCAAGAAGCTCCACCCGGAATTTATCCGGGAAGACATCCACTACATCGGCATCCCGATGACAGCCCTGGTGATGAAGCACTACAGCGACCCACGGCAGCGACAGCTGTTTAAGAACGTGATTTATGTCGGAGCGCTGTCTGCTTTGCTGGATATCGAAATGAATGTACTAAAGGGCATCATTGAAGACCAGTTCAAGCGAAAGCAGAAACTGGTCGCCCCCAACTTCAAAGCGCTGGAACTGGGAGAGCAATACGTGAAGGAACACTTCCAGTGCCCGCTCGACATACGCCTGGAAAGGCGGGATAATGTCGGCAACCAGATCCTGATCGACGGCAATACCGCCGTTGCCCTGGGCGCCATTTACGGAGGCGCCACGGTGGCGGCCTGGTACCCCATTACACCTTCTACTTCCATCGTCGGGTCATTCGAGAAATACGCCCACAGGCTGCGCATCGACCCGGAGAGTGGCAAGAGCCGGTACGCCATCGTTCAGGCGGAAGACGAATTGGCCGCCATGGGCATGGTCATCGGCGCTACCTGGAACGGCGCCCGCGCCTTTACCACCACCAGCGGGCCCGGCGTTTCCCTGATGAGCGAATTCCTGGGGCTGGCCTATTTCGCGGAGATCCCGGTAGTACTGGTCAATGTACAGCGGGGCGGTCCCTCGACGGGCATGCCTACCCGGACCCAGCAACCGGACCTCATCTCCTCGGCCTATGCTTCCCACGGCGACACCCGCCACGTGCTGCTGTTTCCCAGCACCCCTAAAGAATGTTTCGACTTCACCGCCCGTGCCTTTGACCTGGCCGACCGCCTGCAGACGCCGGTCATCCTCATGTCTGACCTCGACCTCGGGATGAACGACCACGTATCGCCTCCTCTGGAATGGGATGACGAACGCAAATACGACCTGGGTAAGGTGCTCAGCGCCGAAGACCTGGAGAAGGTTGAGCAGTTTGGGCGCTACCTGGATGTCGACGGCGATGGCATCCCCTACCGGACCATCCCCGGCACCCACCCGACAAAAGGGTCCTTTTTTACCCGGGGCACCTCTAAGGATGAATACGCCCGCTATACGGAAAATGGAGCCGCCTATGTGCGCAATGTAGACCGGCTCCTGAAAAAGTGGGAAACGGCCAAAAACCACGTGCCCGCTCCGGAATTGTACCAGGAAGAGAACAGCAATGACTACGGCCTGATCTTTTTCGGCACCACTACTTATGCCGCCCTGGAAGCCATGGAACTGCTTCGGGACAAAGGCATCCAACTCGATGCCCTGCGGCTGTGTGCTTTCCCGTTCAACGATACCGTCCGACAGTTTATCGATGAGCACAAGCAGGTGTTCGTGGTAGAGCAGAACCGCGACGGCCAGTTGCGCAGCATGCTGATCAATGAGTTGGGCCTCTATCCCGGGCAGCTCATCCCCATTTTGAATTACGACGGACAGCCCATTACGGCCGATGCGATCGAACAAATGATTGTAGAAAAATATCCTCAAGAAAAGAAACACGATGACGTACATAAAGCCCAAGTTCCGGCATCCTGAGCTGCCGAAAAATAAGATCGGTTACGCCAAAGCAGATTACGAAGGCGCCATTTCCACCCTCTGCGGCGGATGTGGGCACGATTCCATCAGCGGGGCCATCGTACAGGCCTGTTACGAGCTTTCCATCGAGCCCCACAAGCTGGCCAAGCTGTCGGGGATCGGCTGCTCTTCCAAAACGCCGACTTATTTCCTGAGCAACTCCCATGGCTTCAATGCCGTGCACGGCCGTATGCCCTCCATTGCCACCGGCGCCAATATGGCCAACCGGAACCTCATTTACCTTGGCGTGTCCGGCGATGGCGACTCGGCATCCATCGGCATGGGCCAGTTCGTACACGCCATCCGCCGCAATGTAAATATGGTGTACATCGTAATGAACAACGGCTGTTACGGACTGACCAAAGGGCAGAACTCGGCAACTGCCGATATCGGTTCCCTGAGCAAGGGTGGTTCCGAGAACCGCTATCCTGCCATCGACCTGATCGGCATGGCCCTGGAACTGGGCGCCACTTTTGTCGGCAGGAGCTTCTCCGGAGACAAAACCCAACTGGTGCCCCTGATAAAAGCGGCCATGTCGCACCCGGGCTTCGCCCTGCTCGATGTCGTTTCTCCCTGTGTGACCTTCAACAACAAACCGGAATCGACCAAGTCCTACGATTACGTCAGGGCCCATCTGGAAGCTACGGCCACGATCGACTTCGTACCGGAAAAAGAAGAGATCACCGTCGATTACCCGGAGGGCAGGTCCGCTCATGTAGAACTGCACGACGGCTCCGTTATACACCTCAGCAAACTCGCCCCCAACTGGAACCCCACTGACCGCTATTCGGCCGTCAACCGCCTGCTGGAATCGAAAATGAAGGGGGAAGTGCTTACCGGCCTGTTGTACATAGACCCGAATAGCCAGGAAATGCACGAGCTGGAAAATACCGTAAGCCAACCGCTTAATACTTTAAGGGAAAAAGAGCTCTGCCCGGGATCGAAGGCACTGGAAACGATCAATGCATCATTCCGGTAAAAGAGAATAATGAAAAAATATTAATATTTTATTTAATATAATGTAACCATCCCGGATTCCCCCCGTAGAAGAGAAGAGTAGGCAAAAAAAAACCGGCCCTGTGCAGGCCGGTTCCAAAAGAGCTTTGAGAGGCTATCTACATACCAAAATTGAGGATATCCTTTGATACCCCCGAAAATCTTTCATAGGATTATAATTGCATTCGTGGGATTACAACCTTTGTCAATAGTGAGTCTTTCTTTTTGCGCCCTTCTCTTCCGAAGGGCCTGCTGACTGTCGTTCATCATCGTTGACAATACAAATGTCTACAATAATTCACGGGCTGTGAAGTACATTTCAGCAATTTACTGGTGGATTTTATAAAAAATGATGTATATAATATTCTGGTAAACAAAATATTAAATTGAACAAAAATGCCCTTTACTGTGTTTTTTATGTTATTTTATTGTTAATTTTCCGGGAAACAGGCCCCTTTTTTCTTTTGGAAAAGGAGTTTTTTCTCCTTTGACAGATGAAAAGAAAGCTCTGCCCGGTTCGTTTTTTCTTCCTTTCCCGCTATTCCCTTCCCCATTTCTAAAAAAACTTATCCGATTATTTTATTTTGCGTTATGATCTTCCTGGTTTGAGAAAGATCATTCATAGCCCTTGTACAGAAACCAAAAAGCTATTATGGCCAGACACCTGATCCTCATTGCCACTGTTGTTGGGATAGCCATTCCGGCTATTTATGCCCAGGAGACAGCTTCTGCTCCGGCCGGCGCCACCGGTGCTGAAATCCCTTTACTCCGTTTTTATCCCTCCCAGGCCATCGAGATCCAGGGTTTACTGGGTGAAGGAGAAAGCTCCACGGCCTATCTGCTGGTCAGCAGCAACCGCAGGGTTGAGCTCACCGCCAGGCTCAGGCCGTTGAAAGACACTGCTCAGGCCGCTTTTCTGCATTCGGACTATCTCACCGTGGATCCCAACCCACTGGTCGTTGAAGCCGGGAAGAGTGCAGAACTTACCTTCACCGTTGAAGGAGGAGGGGAGGCCGGTACCTTTACCGGAGCGTTGGAACTGGCTGAGGAGAAAAGCGGCAACAGCTGGACCGTGCCCGTCAAAGTCAGGCTGAGGCGGGCAACCCAGGCCAGGATCTATGCAGATGACGAGGGGCCGGTCGTAAATACCGCCAACAAGTCCATTTTCAACTTCCTGCTGCCCAGGAGCATCCGGCAGGAGGCAATCAACATCAGGGTCGATAATGAAGGAGAGGAAGGGCTCGTGGTTTCCGGCATTTCTCTTGCCTTGAAAGGGCAAAACGCCAATGCCGCCCTTACCGAAAAATTCCTGAGCCTGGACAGCAGCCTGCTGCGGAGGGAAATAGGCCCCAAAGGGCTGGAGAACCTACCGCTCCGGTTCGACAAAAATGCGCTCAGTGAACTGCCTACCGATACCTATAAGGGAGAATTCAGAGTTTACTTCAAAGATGCCGGCGAACCTTTGTCGACCAATGTAACGGTCAATAAACGCATGGGCGCCTTCGGCGCCATCCTGCTTCTTATCCTGGGCATCATCGTCGGCCGCTGGATCAAAGGCCTGGACAAGGCGCAGAACCAGATGGAGCTCATGGAACGCTTCGTGCCCCTGCGTGTAAAAGTTGACCAACTCACGGATAAGCTGGCACAGAAACACCTCTGGGATGAGCTGGCGCAGCTGGAAGGGGAGATCGACAAAGTCAGTAGCGACGATTCCAGGGCGGCTGTGGAGGCGCTTTTCCCGCCTTTGGAAAAAAAGATCGGCCAGATCCGTGAACTGGAAGCTCTGCATGAACGGCTGGCAGAACAGTTCAGGGAGGAAAAGGCCGATGCGGAGATCAAAAACCAGGCCAGCCGGCAGTTGCGCACAACGAGAGATGCCATCCTGGATGGAAAGGAGGACGAAGCGCAGGAAGCCCTCAAAAAGCTGGATGAACTGGTCAGCGCCGTGAGCAAGGACAAAAGCAAGGGTATCCTGGATGAGGTGGTACTGCCGGCTGCTCAGGCGGTAAAACGGCAGATGAACAAACTGTTCCAGGCCGTTGAAGAAGGGCAGGAAAAAAAGGAAAAAGAAGGCCCCGGCCGCTGGGAAAGCCTTTTCTTCAGGGCAATGCAATGGATCTCCGGAGTGAGAATGTCGGCCCGCTTTCGGTATGGCTTCATCCGCCCGCTGGTCACTCTGGCCACCTTCTTCGTCTTACTGTTGCTGGGCTTTAACGAGATCTACATCAACGGAGGAGAAACGTTCGGCGCAGCGGGCATCATGGATTACCTCAAACTTTTCCTCTGGGGTGTCGTCTCCGACGTGTTCTCCCGCTCCCTGACCAGCGACGATCTGGTGGGTGGGTTCATCGGTAAATGAAAAACACAACATTAATTAAAAAAACGTTAGGTTTGACCTCAGGTGGTTGGCTTTTAGCCTGATAGCTGGTTCCCTGGCCGGTAAGTGTACGCTGTACGACCCCTGCCCAATCGTACATCGTACACTTTCAGGTTCCTGTCCAGCACCCGTACACCGTACACCATTCCAGGCAAAAGTCTGGATAGTAAGCTAGAATCCAACACTTTATTCTCAACCCTCACGTTAAAAAACAAAATAATGGCTGCCAAAACTCAATCTCAGGAAACCCTACCTGACCTGTACGCAGTATTCGTAGGCATAAACCGGTACCCCCAGCTTCCGGCCGACAACCAGTTGGAAGGTTGTATCAATGATGTCAACCTGATGATGGGCCTGCTGGAAGAAGATTTCATACAGGCGAAGTTCGGGAACATACATATCCACCAGCCCATCCTGGATACCGAAGCCACCAAGGAAAACATCGTTGTGGCTTTTCGCGAACATCTGGGCAAAGCTAAAAAAGGCGACTTTGTCCTCTTTTACTTCTCCGGCCATGGCATACGGGAAAAAACGAGCATCGAGGCCTTCCGGGAAGGAGAGGTCGATACCAATATAGGCGGCATCATCTGCACGGACTTTCGCGGCCCGGGCAAGAAAGACCCGGATGATACGGTATTGTGCGACAAAGAGATCCGCTACCTCATCCGGGAATTGGCCGAAGAGGAAAACGGGAAACCGAAGACAAATGTCATTGCTTTATTCGACTGCTGCCACTCCGGCTCCAATACCCGTTCGGTAACTACCGAAGAGATCCCCCCCAGGGCCCGGCAGATCATGCGGAAGGCTTTGCCGGAGAGAGGCTGGAAAGGCTTCATTTTCCACGATAAGCCGGAAATCAAAAAGAAGCTGGGCGAAGAAAAGATGCTGGACGACATCCTGCCCCAGGGGCAACACATCATGATGGCGGCCTGCCTCGAGGTGGAGCTGGCGTGGGAGGCGGGCACCACCCAGAGCAATGGCGCCTTCACCCAGGCGCTCACCGAAGTGGTCAGGCAACACAGAGGAGAGATCACCTACCACGACCTGCATACCCGTATTCTCAACCGTATGCGGTTTTACTTTCAGGAAGGAAGCCGCCACGACCAGCGGCAGACGCCTCAGTTCTACATCAATACCCGGCAGCCGAATGACCGGTACAAGGTCTTCCTGTCCAACCAGTGCGCCAGCCAGACCGGCGACTGCACCCTCGAGTACAATCAGGCGGAAAAGGAATGGCGCATCAGCCTGGGGGCATTGCACGGCGTACCCCCGGATAGCCGGGAGCAGGGAGTAACCGCTATGGTTTTTCCTCACAAGGACCGCAAGAAAAGGAAGAAGGCCAGGATACTCAAGGTGTACCCCATGCATTCGGTCATTGAATTGCCCGAAGGCATGGATCCGGCCGAAGGGCCGTTCCTCGGCAATGTGGAAGGGCTGGCCATTCCCAAATTGCGGGTATTCCTCTCCGGCGAAAAGGCCGGTGTGAAACTGGCGGAAGAAGAACTCACCAGGATGCTCGAAGGCGCCAAAAGGCAACTGTTCGAACTGGCGGATGACGAGAGCAAGGCCAACTACGTACTCGAGGCGAAGGACGGAAAATTCCGGTACCACCTTCCCTTCGAGCCCGGTAAGCCGCTGATCCGGGCCACGCCCTATCTTGATGCCAACGGCCAACCGGATCCCGGCAAAGTGGAAGAGGTATTCAACAACTTCAACCAGATCTCGGAGTGGACATTCCTCAAGAACCTCAACCACTTCTCAGCGGA
>JAGFJE010000115.1 GCA_024103175.1 Phaeodactylibacter sp. | reverse complement strand
CGCTGAAATGCCCCGGCGCCCGGAATTTCCTCAGCTCGGAAAAGTCTGGTATGCCACGGTAATCGCGCACGTGCTCGTAATAGCCCTTGGCGTGCAGGAAAACGGATTGTTCCTTCCCCTCCGGAACGGGAACGGTGGGAAAGCGCAGCTCCGCCACCATGCCCGGCTCGGGCTGGGCGAAGTAGTGCTCATCGTCGGCGGCCAGCTCGGCGCGCCGGTCCACTCCATCCTGATCTACGGCCAAGGTAGTCTGCAGCCGGCTGATATCCATTGCCTGAGGATCGGTAAAGTCCATGGCGGCATAGTCGATCTCCCAGAAGAAAAAGCCGGTTTGCAGGCGGAGCTCAACCTGATCGCCGCTTACCTTATTCAGGTCGATGGGGATGGCAAAATCCCGGGCTGCCAGCGGGCCGACGGTGGGCAGGTGTTCCACCAGTTCCCAGCCGTTTTGAGTGTTGAGGTAGATGGAGAGGGGAAATTCCTGTTCGACAGTTTGCCGCCAGTGTTCTTCCGCCGGCAGTTGAGCCTGCTTGTCGAGCCAGGTGTCATGGAAGCTGCCGAACTTCTGAGAAAATTCGCCGAAGAGGTAGTCCAGCCAGAGCGTATTCTTGGCGTTGAGCAGCAGGCGGGCCGTACAGGCGCCTTCCGGTTTGGGGAAAGACAGGTGGACGGCCTTTTCTTCCGGTTCCGCCTCATTGAACAGGAAGGCCGCACGGTCGGTAGACCGCAGTACGGCGGAGAGGTCAGCGCCTCCCTCAGAAAGGGCCTGCTGTGGCGGTATCGGGTTGGAAAACAGCTGGGGGCGGCCGCGGCTGTCCAGCAGGACTGCGCTGCCTTCCGGGTGGTTTACCACCACCAGCTCCGCCAGGTTGGTGTACTGCCGTTCTTTCAGTTCGTTGGACAGGCGCAGGCGATATTCGCCGTCCACGGGCTGCAAGAGAGGCAGCGGCATGAAGTCGTGCCGCTCCAGGTTGCGCTGTATAGCGCCGCCGTAGATCTCCCCCTGGAAGAGGTAGGCTTCGCCGTCATAGGTGTAGATGTAGGGGCAGGAGCTTTTGGTGAGTGCAATATATATAGTTAAAATTGCCAGGGTCCCCATTACTATTCCTAAATTCCTTAAAGTCCGGATTGTTGATGTCTTTTTAGGGTTGTCTTCAATAATGTGAACCTCTTGAATATTCTCCATCGGGATATTCGCCCAGCCAGTTATCATCTCAGGGCCTTCTACGTAAATGTGTACCTCGTGAATAATGGGGCGTTCCTTCTTACTATAGCGATGAGGCTGACCGGTTTCGTAAAAAGGCTTTGATCTTTCCGTATAAATGGTATCAATTTTATACATATCATAGCTTAGGAAAACCTTGCCCATCGTAGTATCAATCACAGATGCCGCAAGGTGGCCCTTTAGGAAATTCCCCTCTAATTTTGGGCCCTCCACCCAGAAAACCTGTTCCTGTGTGCCACCATCCACTTTGTTATGGATCACAAACTCTTTCTGTAGCCCGCTAATACCAGCCAGGCCTTCAGGCCCGGTGGTTCTCACATCAAAATAATTGCAGGCCGTCATATAGGACAGGATCAGAAATGACAAAAACAGGCAGAGCCGCCGCCTTACTTTTTTGGAAAGGATCTTTTTCATGACTGGAGTATTTGGAGTCAGTTTCACCTAAGCAGTTTCATAAAATTCCGGCCGTATGGTATCAAAAGCCTGGCACCCTTCTTCCTGGAGCAGCCGCACGATATCCTCCATAGGGAATTCCAGCATGCTGGCTACCTTGCCCCGGCAGAAAGGACAGCGCTGGGCATCCCCATCAGTATCGACGTATAAAAAGCGGTTGCCGGCGCCGAAGCAGCCCAGCCGCCGCTGGTGATAGCCCTGATAGTTGATGATGGGGTGATCAGCATAGGCCGGATCAACGTTATAGCGGTGATAGAACGCTTCCAGCAACTGCAATTGCTCCGGCGGCAGTTCCACCTCTTGTCCGGCGAAACGCCCCGCCGCCCGCGGCTCGACAAATTGCACGAAAGCCACGCCCAGGCCGCGCGCCAGATCCAGGTAACGGCTCAGGTTGTCCTGGTTCGTAAATTGCCGGGTGGGACAGAGTGACAGCGTCACTACCAATCCCGCCGCTTTGGCGGCGAGCACCGCCCGGATCGCCCCATCAAAAGCACCTTCCATGCCCCGGAACCGGTCGTGTTCCGACGGCAGGTAATGGTCCAGACTGATCATGGCGCCGGTAAGCCCGGCAGCTTTAAGCTGCTTTGCTTTGCGGTCATCCAGCAGAAAGCCAGAAGTGCTGAGCCAGAAGTCCGTACCCGGGCGGGCCTCCTCCAGGATGCGGAAGACGGCCCGCAGGCGCACCATGGGCTCTCCTCCCGACAGCATGATTTGAGTCGTATGGTAATCCTGTAATTTGTGGACAATGGCCACGAGCTCCTCCTCGCTCAACCGTTCTTTCCGGTTCAGGTTGTCCCCTTCGAAGCAATGCGCACAGCGCATAGGGCATTTCTTGGTAA
>JAGFJE010000071.1 GCA_024103175.1 Phaeodactylibacter sp. | reverse complement strand
TAGAGAGAAATGAATATCTGGTACGAGAAGGTTCCCGGGTAAGCCATTGTTATCTGCTGGTAGAAGGGGTGGTCCGGGTATACTATAACAAAGACGGAAATGAATACAACAAGACCTTTTTCATTCCCGGGATGTTTCCGACTCCACTTACCGCTTTATTGTCTGATGAACCTGCTGCATTATCTTTTCAGGCCCTCGTTCCCAGCAAACTCATCCGTTTTTCTTATCATAAATTCAGGGCTTTATTCGGCCGGCGCCGGTGTCTTGAGCAGCTGCTCCTGCGCATTTTAGAACGAGAGTGGATCAGCAAAGAACGGCATGATATTCAGATGGCCACTAATGACGCCACTACCAACTATATGATTTTCAGAGAACGATATCCGAATCTGGAAAACCTGATCCCTCAGTATCACATAGCTTCTTACCTTGGCGTCACTCCTGTTCAGCTAAGCCGGATCAGAAGGCAATTGATTAAGTCTCGCTAGTTACTACTTTCCTTAACCTATGTTAATGCCTGGGGTTGGTGTTCGCTGCACCTTTGCACTGAACATCAAACCATACGCATTATGAAGACATTCCTCCATAAAACATTTCTTCATTCATCTAAAAAATGATAAAATGAGACTTTCTGATAACACCATATTAATTACCGGAGGTACATCGGGCATAGGGCTTGCACTGGGCAGGGCTTTGCTGGAAATGAACAATCAGGTTATCCTTTTAGGCAGGAACAAGGAGAAACTGGCTGAAGTGGGAAAAGCGGGATTTGAAACCATCTCTTGTGACCTCAACAAACTATCGGATATTGAAGAAGCGTCACTCCTCATTCAGAACAAGTACCCTCAATTGAATATGTTATTCAATAATGCCGGGGTACAGCACAATTACGACTTTACGGAAAATGTGATCCCCCTTGAGAAAATTTCACAGGAGATCAACATCAACATTACCGGGCAGGTAATACTAACTCAGCTGCTTATTCCTTTACTGAGCAACAACAACAATGCATTCATCATTAACACTTCTTCCGGCCTGGGAGCATTCCCCAAATCAGATGGGGTGGTTTACAGTGCAACCAAAGCTGCCATGCGAAACTTTACGGTGGCCCTGAGATATGCATTACAGAAAAACTCAATTGGAGTTTTGGAAGTGATCCCTCCGGTTACAGATACGGGAATGACAGCGGAAAGAACCGAAAACAAGATGTCGGCAGAGGAGCTTGTGGAAAAGATCATCCCTCAACTTCGAAGGGAAAGAAAAGTGATAACCGTCCCCAAGATGCGGATATTTCTTTGGATCGCTTTTCTGTTTCCATCTCTTGCGAACAAGATCTTATCCAAATCATGAACTTCATAAACCG
The DNA here is from genome assembly GCA_024103175.1 of Phaeodactylibacter sp. GTDB lineage: Bacteria > Bacteroidota > Bacteroidia > Chitinophagales > Saprospiraceae > JACJXW01. The sequence continues at coordinate 35,893 of JAGFJE010000071.1, read as the reverse complement.
CAGCGCTGCCAATACAATAATACCACCTCTAAATACCTCTAAGCCATTATTATATATCTTTTTGCCTGGCGGAAATGCGGTAAAAGCTTTACCTTTGCGGGCTGAATAGGCAGCGGCCACCGGCGCCCTGAGCGAAGCCGAAGGGCGCCCACTTCTTAATTGCAAATACATTTATGGCTTTACAGCATTCACCATACGTTTTATATTCTGACGGCGAAGGCAACGTCTTCGAAGACACCACCCTCTACGCCGTCGGCCGCTCCGGCCATTACGCCACGCCTATCCCGGACGAGGACTGGATCGAACTGCCCGAAGGTGGCAACCTCTACGAGCTGCCCGGCCGGCGCGCCGTAGGCATCGACGTGGAAACGGGCGAAATGCGCCTCTGCGAGGAGGGCTGGGCCACAGCGGCCTTCATCCCGCCCGCCTACACGGGCCTGTACCTGGCCTCTTACGTCAATCAGGAAGACGCGCCGACGCTGCCGCTGTTCTGCTACACCGCCGTGGGCTGGCACGACGACAAGTTCTACGTGCCCGCCCTGCGCATCGAGCAGGACATCCGGCAGGAGTGCGAGGGCTTCGACCAGGATGCGGTGGAGCGGGGCGTACAGGCCCTGCAGGAGTTCTACCCCAATAACCGCATCGTGGAGCACCTGGCCAACAACTGCGCCCTGACGTACAACTGCCCCGCCGCCCGCAACTACTTTATGGGCCGCTGGGAATGCCCGGTGCCCACCTCCCCGGCCTGCAATTCCAACTGCGTGGGCTGCATCTCCTTTCAGCCGGAGGAGGAGAATGTGGTCTCCAGCCACGACCGCCTCAGCTTCAAGCCCACCGCCGGTGAGATCGTGGAGTACACGGTGCCCCACCTGCAATCGGCGCCCTACCCCATCATCAGCTTCGGGCAGGGCTGCGAAGGGGAACCCCTCCTGATGTGGGAAACGCTGAAAGACGCCATCCACCAGATCCGTAAATTTACCGATAAGGGCAGCATCAACATCAACACCAACGGCAGCAAGCCCGATGCCGTGGAAGCCCTCTGCCAGGCCGGCCTGACCAGCATCCGCGTGAGCACCAACTCGGCACAGAAGGGCCTCTATGAAATGTACTACCTGCCCAACAACTACGAATTCGAAGACATCCTGGAGAGCATCCGCGTGGTGAACCGCCACGGCGGCTGGACGAGCATCAACTACTTTGTCTTCCCCGGCGTGACCGACAGCGAAGCCGAGTACCAGGCCCTGCGCGAACTCATCCGCAGCACCGGCCTGAAGATGATACAGTGGCGCAACTTCAACATCGACCCCGACTGGTACATGGAGCGCGTGGGCATCGACGATACGGAGGAAACCATGGGCGTGAAGGAAATGATGCGGCGGCTGAGGGAGGAGTTTCCGGAATTGAAATTTGGGTATTTCAACCCGCCGATGGAGCGGATCAGAGGCGATTATGAAGTGGATTTCGCCCATTAGCCCGGCCTCGGCGCCAATTTACCATTGGCGCGCGAGTTTTCTAACACAGAAAAACTCAGCTAATGGATAAAATAACCCGTTATAAAGCCATTATCGAAAAAGCCCTGTCCCATCAGGCTGCCATAAAGATATCCAACCTTCCGGCCGTTGAGCGGCAACTCATTATTGGCGAAGGCAAAGAACAATTCATACTGCTTCATGTTGGCTGGCAAGACAAAAGGTATGTGCATGGTTTGGTAATCCACGTTCAAATCAAAAACGACAAAGTCTGGATACAGGAAGATATGACGGACATCGATATTGCCGGCAGACTCATCGAACAGGGCATACCCAAATCAGACATCGTTTTGGGGTTTGTCGCGCCTTACGCCAGAAGCATTGCAGGCTTCGCCGCCGCTTAAACCAAATCTCAAGTTTGAACATCTCAATCATCAAAGAAACCCCCGGCTGGCTCGCCATCAACAAGCCCGCCGGCATACAGGTGGAGCGCAACCCGTTCGGCCCTTCCGTAGAGTCGCTGGCGTACGGCCACCTGCAGCTGAAAAAGCGCAACCCCTACGTCGGCATCGTACACCGGCTCGACCGGGTGACGACCGGCCTGGTGCTGGTGGCCAAGAAAAAGAGCATTCTCCGGCAGCTCAACGAGCAGTTCCGGCTGAAGGAAGTGCAGAAAACCTACCTGGCAAGGGTGGAAAAGGCGCCGGCGGAGGCAGAAGCCACCCTCACCCACTGGCTGGAGAAAAACCTGAATGAAAAGCGCGCTGAAATTTCCTCAAAAAATTCCGATAAGGCTTTTGAATGCATCCTCTCCTACCGGCTGCTGCACAAAGAAGAAAATGGATGCGCTCTGCTGGAGATCCGCCCCGTCACCGGCAAGTATCATCAGATCCGGGCGCAGCTGGCGGCCATCGGCTGCCCGGTGGTGGGCGACACGCACTACGGCGCCAAAAAGGAATACCAGCCTCACCACATCCAACTGCACGCCTGGAAGCTGGAGTTTTTCGACCCGGAAAAAGAAGAACGGCTGGAAGTGGCGGCCCCACTGCCAGAGTGGGCCCCGGTTTGAGAACCTTGTTTTAGCCCCGCCTGGAAAGGTTCTTAAACCTGGGGCGCAGAACCTTCCTCCTGCTCCACCCCGATAGTTCGCCAACCTGGCGGGTAGGCTGTTTAAAATGTGGGGTATTTTGGGAAAAAACTTCTCTATACTTACTTTTAAATGACCTCAACCTGCCGGGTTTTTAGCCAGGGGCCGGTTCAGCTAACCCGGCAGCGTTTGTCGGAGATGCTGGGATAACACATTGTTCCAGGAAGAGCCTGCAGGCCTTCCGCCCATACTACTTCAGATAGGTTCTCAAACCTGCATGCCATGAAAATAAAAACCATCCGTTGCTCCAGTTTCTTCCTCCTCCTCCTTGCCTTTGCCTGTCAGGGGCCAATCTATCGATCGCCGGAAATGACAACAGCTGAAGGACGGGCTGCCTTGGACAAAAAGCTCCGCACCGAAACCATCGGCGCCCTGAAGGATACCGGCCCTGATACCACCGACTGGTCGGGCGCATTCTGGGCGATGTACGCGTTTGAAATACGCAACGACACTACCAGGGCCATGCTCGAAAAGTGTATCCGGGAATACCCCCGCTTGTCGGATGGGACGAAGTACGAATTCTGGCTGGCGCTGAAGGTGCTGTACCCGGAAAATTATAAAGCGGAAGCCCGAAAACTGCTAACCGCTGAGGAAAATGGAAAGGTTTACGCACTTGGCGCCCAACTGCTGCTGGATGAACCGGAATTCATCATGGAAAACATACCCGAGGGGGAGTCCTGCCAGATTGAATGCCTGAAGGAGCAGTTGGCCGGAGAAGGAACGGAATTGTTTCTGCCTGTCCATCTTGAGGCCTTTCTGCAAAGCCCATTATTCCGGGGCCGCCGCCACATCATCTCTTTCCAGCCTCACAACCGCAACTACCCCGGCCTGGCGGTGGTGGTGGATGAAAAGGGCAAGCCGGTGAGGAATGAAAAGGGCGAGTTGCTGGCCTCCCCACAGCTGGCCCGCGCAGCATCAAATGTGCCGTACTACTTCACCAACGGCAACAGCCCCTGCGGCCTGTATGCCATCCTGGGGACGGCAAACAGCTTGAATGCCTTCATTGGCCCCTCGCCCAATATCCAGATGGCCATGCCCTGGGAGGTGAGCCCTGAAGTTTTTTTCCACGGCAAAGAAACGGAGGGAAGCTGGTCTTTACCCCTGTACGAAAAGCACCTGCCGGAAGGGGAGTTGCCGGATCATGTCCTGGAATCCTTTAAAGCAGGGCGCTGCGGCCGCACCGAGATCATCGCCCACGGCACTACCATCAATCCCGAGTACTTCCGTCACCAACCGTTCTACCCCCTGACGCCGTCCCTCGGCTGCTTCACTGCCCGGGAGCGCTATGATCCTAAAAGTGGCAGGCTGCAGGAAAGCGCCCAGATAGAAATGGTGGAAGCTTTTCTGGGTGCCAAAGGGGAAAATGGTTATTTTCTGGCTGTTGATGTTATTGACGATGACAGGCCGGTAAGGCCAGAGGATGTTCGCGCCTTTTTTTCTGGAAATTAAGAGCTTTTTTCGGCCTATATTGGAAACACATAGGCGCATAGGTTTTTCACAATAGTGCACATAGGCCGTAACTATTGTGGCCTATGTGAAAATGCCTGATGTGTTCTATGGGAGAATAGTTACACAAAAATCGACTATGTCTATCGTCCTTATCGTCACGGACCGGGATGTGAAGCTCCTCCAGCGCCACATCGAAGCTGAACTTCGGGGCGCCACCCCCGTCTGGATCTACCCCCACATCCCCAAGCCGGAATGGGTGGAAATGGCCGTAGTGTGGAAGCACCCGCCGAGAGTCCTGCGGGCCTTTCCCAACCTCGAACTGGTAAGCTCCCTCGGCGCCGGGGTAGAGCACATCCTCCATGACGCCACTCTGCCCGCCGGCCTTCGGATCACCCGTATCGTCGACGAAAGCCTCACCACCTCCATGCGCAATTACGTGCTGATGGCCGTGCTGAATATCCATAAGCAGTTGCGTTTCTACCAGAACAACCAGCAGGAAGGGCGCTGGGAAAAACCGGCGCATATCGAGCTCCCGCTGCGGATCGGCATGCTGGGGCTGGGCGCCCTGGGGGGCAGCATCGCCGCCTCACTGGCAAGCCTGGGCTTTGAGGCGCTGGGCTACAGCCAGAGCCCGAAGAACATTTCGGGCGTACGCTGCCTGCACGCGGGCGAGGCCACGCTGGCTGGTTTCGTCCGCCAGGTTAACCTGCTCATCTGCCTGCTGCCCCGCACGGCCGCCACGGAAGGCATCCTCAACTACGATCTTTTCCGGCACATGCCCAAAGGATCTTTCCTCATCAACGTGGCCCGCGGCGCCCACCTGGAGGAAGAAGGCCTGCTGAAAGCCATGCAGGAAGGTTACATCCGCGAAGCCTGGCTGGACGTTTTCAAAGAAGAGCCTCTACCCAAAGAGCACCCCTTCTGGCAGCATCCCGGCATCGTGATCACCCCCCACGCCGCCAGCATCACCAACCAGGAGAATGCAGCGAAGATCATCGCGGAGAACTACCGGCGGTGGAAGGAGGGGAAGGAATTGCTTTTTGAAGTTGATAGGAAGAAAGGATACTGATTTTATACATCCCTGCTGAAAAGGGGAAATATATGGATATGCATGGAAGCGAGAGGATGTAAAAAAAATTAAACTGCTCATTGTGCTAGTTTTGACGAAACCCCGGAAATTGGGCATGGGGGGGGCTGCACCTCCTTCAGGAGGCCGGGAGGCGGCGCGGGGATGCCCAAATTCAGGGCGTTGGGAAAATTAACTGGCACAACTTGTATGCAGGCTAAAAGGTTTAACATGCTCAATCCACGCGAATACCACCACCACGTCAAATCCCTGTTCCAGGCAGCCGGTGACCCGGAACGAGCCGAAGGCCAGATGGCCTACATGCGCCGCCAGTTCGAATACTACGGCCTGAAGTCGCCGGAAGTATCTGCCCTCTCTAAAAAGATCTTCGCCGACAAGGGTATCCCGGAAGGAGAGGAACTCAAAACCCTGGCGCGCCTGTGCATGAACGACGAATACCGGGAAGTGAACTACTTCGCCCTGGAAATGGTGCAAAAAGTACAGAAAAAACTGCCGGAGGAGTTCATCGGCCTCTTCGAGGAACTGATCACCACCCGCTCCTGGTGGGACACCGTCGACTGGCTGGCCAAGCTGGTGGGTATTCACTTTAAAAAGCACCCCCACCTTATTCTGCCCGTTACCGAACGCTGGATGGCCTCCGGCAATATATGGCTGCAGCGGGTTTGCCTCCTCTTTCAACTCCTGTACAAGGACAGAACCGACGCTGAGCTTTTGTTCCGGTACATCCTGGAATTGAAGGGATCTGATGAGTTCTTCATTCAGAAAGCCGCCGGCTGGGCGCTGCGGCAGTATTCCAAAACCGATGCGGATGGGGTAACGGCTTTTATCGAAAGCCATCCGGATCTGGCGCCGCTGACGAAACGGGAGGGGATGAAGTGGTTGAAAAAGAGCGGTGGAAATACGTAGAAATATATGGAAATACAGTAGGAATACGTGGCAATGAACCCAGATGGGCATTTCCACCGCTTTCCTACTGCATTCCCCCATTCCAGCTACCGTACTTCTTTTATTTCCCGCACCTCTCCTGCATTATCATTCTCTACAGGGCCAGGTTTGTCATTATTTTGATTAAATAAAAATGTTTTAGTTTGTTTGGGGTTTGTGGATAAAAACCAACAGGCTGTTGGAACTGCTCCGGCCTGCTCTTTGTTTTTATGTTAACCGGCTGAAAGTTAATGCCTTGCCCCTAAATTTACTGAGCTCGCCCTGCATACACTTGAAACGCTGAAGAATTTATTTAAAAATTTTTGTTTTATTACTTGCTTAATTAAAACAAAAAGTGCAAATTTGTAAGCGTAACCATTATCCTTTATATCATGGTACTTCAGGTTTATATCAGCAAAAAGGGAACAAAGGTAGTCGCAGCGACTCAGCTGCACCAGGTTTTGCAACTGCCGGACCACCACTACCCCACCAATATAAAACGCTGGCTGACCGATGTATACGAGTTTAAGGACGGCATCCGGAAGCCGGTGAAAATGCAGGACTTTGCCAACCGAAAGGCGAAGGGCAACTCCATCGTTAAGGATTACTACTTGTCCGTGGAATTGGCCAAGCTGATCACCCTCAACTCCAAAAGTAAGGTGAAGCAGAAGTACGCCAAGTATCTTTTCTCCCTGGAAGAACAGGTGGATAATGGTGAGCTGCTCACCAAAGAGCAGGTGCTCAATGTGCTGGAACTGGCTAAAGCCATGGGCATGGTCTCCTGTCAGGAGGCTGCCGAAAAGAGCCACCTCAAGGTGTACGAAGCCCGCAACGGTGGCAGCGGCAGCAACTGGTGGAAACACCGGGCTGAAGTAATGGGGTATTCCATTGAAAAGCTGCGCCGCAAGCTGCAGCACCTGGGTAAGAACGTCCGGGGGAAGACCCAGCGGCAGATGCTCATGCAGGTGGATAAGTACGAGATGGTCCGCACCGGGGTGATCGACCTGTTCATGGCCATGGGCAAAAGCGAACGCTATGCCCGCAACCTGGGCGACCTGGCCAAAGCTTTCGCCAAAGAGCTCAACATTGAGATCTTCGACGACCGCCAGCAAGCCTCTCTCTTCGCTCCTGACGCCAACGACCAGCTCGTCAATGAACTTAAGGCCTTCGAGCGCAACGGGCGGCTGAGCGTGTGGCAGTGACCTAGCCGTGGCCATCCTGTACAAGCCGTATGTCCCGATCGCAGGTGTCCGCCCAATAAGGGCAAAAGCACTTTCGCATTACCGAAAATAAACGCCAAAAAATAACTGCTAGTATATCGTACCTTCGCCCGCCCTTCCGCGTATTTTTGAGGGATCCTCCAGGAAATAAGAAGGCCTTCAAAAATGCGCCCGGGCGGGCGTCGCTGTTTCTTAAGGCCTGGAATGAGGTAGCCTTTGGGGCAGGGTAAGGCTCTCAGCACATTATAAACAATAAAACCAGCCAGCCATCGAACAACAGGGCTTGCAAGTGGCCTTTTCGGGCCGCTAACGCTCCGGCCCTGGAACCATCAAACGATCGAACAATTCAACCATAACCCCCTCCCTCACTTCCCCGCCTCCGGAAACAACTTCTGTATTCCTCTCCTCGAAGCCTTGCATACCCCACGTTCCGTAATCAGGCCAGTGACCAGATAGGCGGGCGTCACATCAAAAGCGTAATTGGCGGCCTGGCTGTTCTGTGGAGTAATAAGCACCTTGTAAATCTTTCCGTTGAACCAGCCGTGGACGTAGCGCACCTCTTCGGGGTCGCGTTCTTCGATCGGGATCTCTTTGATGCCATCATTCAAAGACCAGTCGAAGGAAGAGGAAGGCAGTGCGACGTAGAACGGGACCCTGTTGTCTCTGGCGGCCAGCGCTTTGAGATAGGTGCCGATCTTGTTGGCCACGTCTCCGCGCAGGGTAGTGCGGTCGCTGCCGACGATCACCAGGTCTACCATGCCGTGCTGCATGAGGTGGCCGCCGGCGTTGTCGGTGATGACGGTATGGGGCACGCCCTGATGGAGGAGTTCATAGGCGGTGATGTTGGCGCCCTGGTTTCGGGGGCGGGTTTCATCAACCCATACATGGACCGGGATGCCGGCGTTGTGGGCGGCGTAGATGGGGGCGGTGGCGGTACCGTAGTCGATACAGGCCAGCCATCCGGCATTGCAGTGGGTGAGAATATTAACCGGTTCGCCTTTCTTTTTTTTGCTGATCTTTTGGATGATCTCCAGGCCGTGTTCGCCGATGGACCGGCAGTGCTCGACGCTCTCTTCGGCAATGGCGTCGGCTGTTTGCAGGGCCAGCTGCACCATGTCTCCTGCCTCTTCAGCAGGCTCGATCGCTTTCATGACCCTGTCGACGGCGTGGGCCAGGTTGATGGCCGTTGGGCGGGTATTCAGCAGTTGGTCAGCTGCCTCGCGAATGTATTTGTTCAGCCGGCGTTTGTCCGCCGGCGCGTGATAAAGGGCGTTGTAGAGCCCATAGGCGGCGGTAGCGCCGATGAGGGGGGCTCCCCGCACATGCATCTCCCGGATGGCGCGGGCAAAGTCCTCTATGGTCTTCAGGTCCTCAATGACAAAAGCATGGGGAAGCCTGCGCTGGTCGATAACCTGAACGGTAGGCTCATCTCCCTCCTTTAGCCAAATGGTTCGGTAGTGCTTACCGTTGATCTGCATATAAACAGCCCTTTTTGACAAAGGTAATGTGCTGGCAGTATATAAAGGTAGCAGAATGGAAGGAATCGAAAAAACTAATTGGACTTCCAGAAATAAGGGGTAAACAATACCAAAATGGTAAACAACTCCAGCCGCCCGAGCAGCATCAGGATAGACAGGAAAAATTTCACCTGGGGCGACAGCCAGGCGAAGTTATCCACCGGGCCGACCCCTCCAATGCCCGGCCCCACGTTGCCCAGCGAGGTGGCGACCGCTCCGATGGCGGTCATGAAGTCCAGCCCCATAGCCGAAACGATGATGGCGCCCGTGACGAAAAGCATGAGGTACAGCAGCAGGAAGATGATGATGTGGGTGAGAATACGGCCGGTAACCACCTGTCCGTTGAGCTTCAGGGGCACGATTGCCCGGGGGTGCAGAATGCGCTTGAATTCCAGAAAGGAGTTCTTGAAAAACACCAGGTGCCGTATCAGCTTAATGCCGCCGCTGGTAGAGCCGGCGCTGGCCCCGAGGAACATCAGCACGAAGAAGAGCATGGTCAGGCTGTTGCTCCAGCCCGTGTAATCGGCAGATACGAAGCCGGTGGTCGTGATGATGGAAACGATCTGAAAAATACTGTCCCGGAACGCCTTCTCCCAGCCCAGGCCGGTGCTGTTTTTGACGGCCAGGGTGACAAAGGCGCTGAGGAAGAGGACGATGAAAATATAAGCTTTGAATTCATCGCTGGCCCACACCTTACTGAATTTGCCTTTAAGGCCAAAGTAGATCACGGTATAGTTGGTCCCGGCAAAAAACATAAAAAGCGTAATGGGGTATTGGATCAGGGGCGTATCGTAATAGGCCATGCTTGCATTCTTGGTAGAAAACCCGCCGGTGGCCATGGTGGTGAAGGCGTGGTTGATCGCCTCATAAAAGCTCATGCCCGCCAGGGATAGGATGACGGTCAGGGTGGCGGTCAGCGCTACATAAATGAGCCACAAGCGCTTGGCCGTTTCCTGTATGCGGGGGTGCAGCTTGTCGGAAGTAGGGCCGGGAGCTTCGGCCACGAAGAGCTCGATACCGCCGATACCCAGCAAGGGGAAGATGGCCACCGTAAGTACAATAATGCCCATGCCGCCGATCCATTGGGTGAGGCTGCGCCAGTAGAGAATCCCTTCGGGGACGGCCTCGATGTCATTAAGCACCGAGGCGCCGGTAGTGGTCATGCCGGAAACGGTTTCGAAAAAAGCGCCCACCACATCCGGGATGACGCCGCTGAGCAGGTAGGGCAGCATGCCGAAAGAAACCATGGACAACCAACCCATGGCGACGATAAGGTAGCCCTCCCGCTTTTTGATGTCGTTGCCTCCCGGCAGGCGGACCAGCCAGAGGAGGATTCCGATAATGACGCAGATCAGCCCGGAATTGAACAAGGGTAGAGCGTCTCCACTATCATAGTAAAAGGAAAAAGGCAAACCTGTGAACATCAACCCCCCGATAATAATCAGCAGGACCGCAATGACGCGGATGATGGGGCGTACGTTGATCATAGGCTAGTGGAACAGTTGTTCGAGCTTGTTGATGGCTTCCGGCAAAGCGAAGATGATCACCTTATCATCGATCTGCAACTGGAATTCTCCATCCGGGATCAGGGTGTCCTCACCACGGATAACCCCTCCGATGAGGGCCGTCGTCGGGAAATGGAGGTCTTTCAACGGCTTTTTGGTGATCTGGTTCTTCTTGTGCACCACGTACTCGATGACCTCCGCGTCGACCCCGTGCAGGCTGGTGATAGCTTCCACCTGCCCTTTGCGCACGAACCGGAAGATATTGTTGGCGGCGATGAGCTTCTTATTGATCATGGTATCCACCCCGATATTCTGGGAGATGTGGATGTATTCCTTATTCTCCACCTGAGCGATGGTTTTGTATACCCCGTGGTTCTTGGCCGTCAGGCTTGCGATGATATTGGTCTCCGAGTTGTTGGTCAGGGCGATGAAGGCGTCCATCTGGTTGAGGCCCTCCTCCTCCAGCAGGTCGATATTGCTCGTGTCTCCATTGATGACCAGTGAATTGTTGAGCTGTTCGGCAAGCTCTTTACAACGCTCTTTGTCTTTTTCAATAAGGGTGACGTTGTATTCGGATTCCAACCGCCGGGCGGTGGCCAGGCCGAGAGAAGTGCCGCCCAGGATCATTACATTTTTGGCCCTGATCTTTTTCTTGCCCACGATATTGATCAGCCGGTCGATATTCTCCTTTCGAGTAATGAAGTAGATATGGTCATTCCGGCGCAGAATGGTGTTGCCCCTGGGAATGATGGTGCGGTGGCCCCGCAATACGGCGATGGGGCGAAGGGTGACGTCCGTATTTATACCATGGATATCTACCACCTGTTTGTTGACCAGGGGCGAGTACTCATCCAGCGTGATACCGACCAGGTTGATCTTTCCCTCTTCAAACTCGAAAAGGTCGGTAAAGGAACACTCCTTGACCAGGCGGTAGATCTCTTCGGCGGCCAGCAGCGTGGGAGAGATCAGGGAATCGATACCCAGCTCCCGGAACAGCTGCCTTTCCGAGTCGGTGAGGTATTCCTGGTTGTTCACCCGGGCGATCGTCTGCCGGGCGCCCATCTTTTTGGCCAGTATTGCCGTTACCAGGTTATTCTTTTCCGAAGTCGTCACCGCCAGTACGAGTTTGGCCCGCCCCACTTCCGCCTGCTCCAGGATATCTATAGAGGAAGAGTCGCCCCGGAGGGTCATTACATCAAGATGGGTGGCGGCATAATCCAACACTTCCTGGTTGGAGTCGATCAGCACTATATCCTGATTTTCATAAGCCAGCAGCTCTGCCAGGTGAAAACCCACATCTCCCGCCCCCGCTATTATGATTTTCATTTCTTTTTATTTTCCCTGATAAAACCTTCAGGGCTTGAAACAAATTCTTTTCGTAATCCTTAAACAATGATAATAGGCCTTTTCATTAAAAGGCGCCTGAATTTTGAAACAAATATCCGACATCAAATTGTAAATTCCATGAAAATACTGATGGTTTGCCTGGGTAATATCTGCCGCTCTCCGCTCGCTGAAGGTATTCTGAAAAACAAGATACGAGAGCGGGAACTGGACTGGACGGTGGACTCCGCCGGCACCGGGTTCTGGCATATCGGCGAACCGCCCGACCCCCGGTCGGTGAGCACTGCCAGGAAATACGGCCTGGACATTTCTCAGCAACGCGCCCGCCAGATCCAGGCTTCCGACCTGGAGCGCTACGACCTCATTCTCGCCATGGACAGCTCCAACTATCAGGACATTCTACGCCTCGCCGATAACGGCCAGCAAAAGGACAAAGTCGAAATGATCCTCAACTACGTCGACCCCGGCAGCAACCGCGGCGTCCCCGACCCTTACTGGAATGACGACGGCTTCGACCAGGTGTATCGGATGCTGGAGGAAGCTTGTGAGAAGGTGATCGAAAGGCACGGGTAGGTGGATTGTCAGATTGTTTGATCACTGGATGGTTAAATTGTCAGATGGTTTTGGGCTTTGGACGAATGGTTGCTTAAGCCGGACACAAGCGAAGCGACTGATGGAGTAAATCGGAAATCCGAAGCCGGAAAGGGGGGCAAGTAGGCGTCAAACGTTCATTTGGGCTTCAATTCCGACTTCCGGCTTCCGACTTCTTCAGGGCAGGTGAGCGCCGGCCGAATTGCCCGCCAGCCGCTGAAATTTATTTTTTACTTCCTTGACCTGGACTGCATTTTCAAAAGACTTTTTTACTTCTTCCAGGTTCTGGCGCATCATTTCGATGCGAGCGTTTACTTTTGCCGGGTCGCTGATGCCTACTTCGATGCTCCTTTTCAACACTTCTTCGATGTCCATTTGATAGTCCATGAGGGTGTTGATGCTTTCATCGGCAATAGCGCCGATCTGGTCGGCAACGACGCTGCTGCGGGCGATCTCGAAGTCGGGAAAGGCCAGGTGTTTGTCATTCCAGGCGGCGGCGAGAGCTAATTCGCCATCTATTACATATTGTTCCGAGACGGTTCTGACCCTGTTTTCTATTTCATTTACATTGAAGTGGTCTTCCAGAAAAACCTCTATGCCCTCCTTGCCGATGATCTTCTTTATTTTCAGGTCATCCCCGTAAAGGACGTTTGACCGCTCCAGAGCAATATTGTGCAACTGGTTCTTCAGTTGTTCCAGTTTGCCTTTCGTCCCGATGTTGGCGATATTGAACTTGCGCAAGGCCTCGGACAAGCCTTCGTAATGTTCGATATACAACTTCAGCTTCTGATTCATTTCAGTGATCTTTTCAACCGAAATGTCATCGTCCATAAGAGCGGCTCCCGTTATCAGGTTGCTAACCGATTGTATGGACTGGGCGACGGGCAAGGCCAATGAGAGGGCGGAAGCGGCCGGGGCTCCCAGGTACTTTCCAATGAATGAAAAAAAGCGGTTTTTGGGTAGCCGGCCAATCTTCTTTTCACCCTGTAATATCGTTTCGTCTACCACTTGTATGACTTTCTCCGTCAGGTTGAACCCCAGGTCGTTGTTGGTGGGGTTATTCAGAGCGGAGACGTCGTTCAGGTAGGTCGTCAGCGTATTGCTCAGCAGCATGGCGTTTACGCTGGCGTTGGCGTTGTTCAGGAAATCCGAAAAAAGGATGATCTTCTGGTTTCTGGCCTCAAACTGGGCGTGCAGCAGTTCCTGCTGTTCGGCGCGCTTTTCTTCCAGTTGGGCTATTTTCAGGGTCATTTCCTCCAACGCGACGGCGGTTTGGGCGGCGGTCATGAGGGCGGAGTCCGGAGGTTCCTGGCTGTTTTCCTGGGCTGTCAGGGATTGGGTGCTGAGCCCGAGGATCAAAACGATTAAACTTATATTTCTCATTTTTCTGATTGGATTTTTTTCCGCCCGGTTTTTTCAACCGTAAAAAACGGGCGGAATTTATTGATTGAATGATCTGTTCCAAAATTGCAGCATTGCAGAGGAGAAAAAACCTACATAAAAAGGGGAGAGGATGGCTGCCGAAACCCTGGAAATATTTAAAAACATATTTTTTTGTTAAATTAGGCTTCTGGACTGCTTTTCCTGACACCCTTTCAAAACCCAGAAGGATGGCCCGGAAGGAAGGATTAACCGCCGTTTTCCTTTTTTTATCCATCGCAGCGATGCTTTCGGGCCAATACCGGCACATAGATACAGAGCTGTTGTCCTTCGATAAAGGCCTGGATGACCGGGTCGTGGCGGGCCTGGCCAGGGACAAAGAGGGCTTTTTCTGGATAGCCACCCGCACTGCGCTGCTCCGTTATGACGGCTACCGTTTCTACAACCCTCATTACAAGCTACCCGAACTGCCGCCCTTCAACGGCGATCACATCATAAGGATCTTTAAGGCCAAAGGGCCGGAGATCGCCGTTTTCTACTTTCTGAATCCTGGCATTATCGATATATACAATACCGAAACCGGCGAGGTCCGGAAAGTAGAGCTCTGCGGCGAAACGGGAAGGCTGTTGAGCAATCCGGTCATCCGAAAGAACAGAACAGGCGAAATATTCCTGTTTCATCCCGCCTCCGGCGGCGGAGATGACCTCTACCAACTTCGGGAAGACTACAGCCTGCACAAACTGGCCTCCATCCCTGCCGACAGGTGGAACGGCATGCCGGGGCGCAGGTTCCGGATGTTGTATAATGCACCCGGCAAAGAACGGAAGATATGGATACACGATAGGGGCGGTAATCTGTTCCATTACAGCCTGGCCGGCAAAAGAACAGAACGATACAGCATCGCCGGCCCAGCCCGGCAGCCTCAACAACCCGGCCCGGACTCAATCGATATCCACTTCCTGGCGGAGGACAATACCAACAGGATCTGGCTTTCTTATTCGGTGGTGGATGGCACGGAGGGCAAGACACGGCATCAAATGGCCATTTATCGCCCGGAAAAGGGCGCTTTTGAACCTCACCCTGCCCTTGCCGGCCTGGGCCCCATCAATAAATTCATGGAAATAGACACCGGCCTGTACCTGTTGTTGAGCCGGCAATTGTACAACGGCGGCGGATATCTTTACAACGAGCGGGAAGGGTGGATCGAGACAATGGACCCCATAATCAATGAACCTCATATCAATTATGGGCTGGATGTTGCAAAGCTCTCCGGCGGCAGTTACTTCATTTCGGCCCAGTATGGGCTGCTGAAGATAACTGTACTAAAAAAGGAAATTACCACTTATCTCGACAAGAAGCTGAACTCCAGCCATTCCTTCGGTTTCAGCGGGCGTGGAATTGCCGGTGATTCCTTAGGCAATATTTACCTGGGCACCGATTATGGCGGCTGGTACCACCTCGATAAAAACCGGGGTGTCATTTCCGAGATCCGCCCCAATGAAGAGCGAATCCGTGAGATGCCCAAATTCGGCTATACCCGAAACCTGCTACTGGACGAAGAAGGCGTGTTGTGGGGGTCGTCCACCTACTGGGATCCCGGCGACGGCAAACTGAAGGGCCTGCTCATCGGCTGGCGCCCCGATGACAATTCGGCTGTTTCTTATGTTTACCCCCGCATCATCAACAACATCCATTTTACGTCCAGGGGAATGGCAATACTGGACTTCCGGAAGGGAGGGATGAGCTTTTTTGACAAGTATTCCGGGCAGTTTACCCCCTTCCGGGACGCCAACCCGCTCAGCCATTTCCGGGAAGCCGTTCCCATTACTCTGATGGAGCGAAGAGATTCTTCCTTCTGGATCGGGGCCGATAAGGGCCTGTTTTTGCTCGACCCTAAAAGGCAAATCGTCGAACAGGTGGCTCAGGCTTTGTTGTCGGGTGACCCCGTGCTCCACATCTTCGAAGATACTGATGAAACCCTCTGGCTGGCAACTGAGGGAGGCGGCCTGAAACACTACAACTCCAAAACCGGCCAGGTGCAGGTTTTCGATCAAAGCCGTGGGCTGTGCAACAACATCGTGGCGGGCATACTGCCGGATGGCGACGGACACCTTTGGGTAAGCACCTTCAACGGCCTAGCTTATTTTGACAAACGGGCCGGCACCTTCGCCAATTTTTACACCTCCCACGGCCTGACGCACAACGAGTTCAACAAATTGTCTTTTTACCGGGATGCTGAGGGCATTTTCTACTTCGGAGGCATGAACGGGTTCAACGCCTTCAGTACCACAGGCCTGATCGACACCTCCAAGCAATTCGCTACCCGGATAACGGCGATAACCAGGCTGGACAAGCACACGCAACAATTGCAAACGACTACTGCCGGACTGGCCCAACTGAAAAAAGTCATCCTCCCGGCCGGCAACCGCTTTCTGAGAGTTAGCGTCACTTCCACCGACTTCTCGAGGCCGGAGGAAAACCGGTATCGGTATTTCCTGGAAGGATTTCACCGGCAATGGCAAAACGTAAGGCCCGGCAATGACATCGTCTTCAGCTACCTGCCGGCAGGCGTATACCATCTAAAGGCCGAAGGCAGCAACAGCACCGGGGTGTGGAGCGAACAGCCGGCCGAACTCACCATAAAGGTGCGGGAGTTCTTCTATAAAACGGTGTGGTTTTACCTGCTGCTCCTGGCCCTGGCGGCAGGTATCGCATATATTTTTTTCATGCAATTCCGGCTGAGGCAGGCCCTGAAGATGCATGCCATGCGCACGCAGATATCCAGCGACCTGCATGACGAGGTCGGCAGTTCCCTCACCCACCTGTCCATGGTACTGAGCGCTGTGGATGTTGACGAAGACCCGGGCCGGGCCAAAGCCTTCCTGACAAAGGGGAACGAAATACTGATGGCTTCCATTGCCACGATCCGCGACGTGGTATGGGCCATCGACAGCAGAAATGACCAGGCGGGCAAGTTGATGGACCGGATGATGGACTTCGCCTTCGACGTGCTGGGCGCCAAAGGCATCGATTACACCTGGGAGGCCGGCACGATCAACCGGGAAGCGCGCCTCCCTCCTCTTATCCGCCAGAATATCTACCTGATCTATAAAGAGGCGGTCGCCAACATCGTCAGGCATTCGGCCGCAGACAGCGTCAGCATCGACTTCCGGCAATCGGGGGAGAAAGTGCTTCTCCGGATCCGGAACAATGGGTACTGCCCTTCCCAAAAAAAGCTCAGGGGGGCGGGCCTCTCCAATATGAGCCTGCGCGCCAAACGTATGGGCGGCGAGGTCAGCATCCTGCCGGAGGAACCCTGGTTTACGGTGCGGCTGGAGGTAGGGGCCTGGCCGCACTAGTGCCTCCCATTGCTACTCACATAATCCTGTAGGAACTTCCAACTTGAATTAACCTGAACTTTAGGATATGTTATAAACCCGGTATAATGATAAAAGTAGCCTTAGTTGAAGATGACCCTAACATCCGCAGCTTCGTCGCCGATTATCTGGAGGAAAGCAAGGAGTTCGAATTCCTCATCGCTTCGGAAACCGCCGAGGATTTTCTGGAAGGTTCCAAATTGGGCCCGGCCCCGGAAGTGCTGCTGCTGGATATCAACCTGCCAGGAATGTCCGGCCTGGAAGCCATCCGGGCGATCAAGGGCCGCTTCCCGGAGGTGGAGATCATTATGTTCACCATTCACGACGACTCCGACTTCATCTTCAAAGCCCTCTGCGCCGGTGGCAGCGGCTACCTGCTGAAAAGCACGCCCCTGCCCCGCATAAAGGAGAGCATCCATCAGGTACACCGGGGGCAGGCGGCCATCTCGCCTTCGATCGCCCGCAAAGTGATCGAGTATTTCCGGCCTCAAAAAAAACAGTTGGAGGAACTGACCCCGCGTGAAATGCAGATCGTGCAGTGCATGGTGGACGGCCTGAGCTACAAGCTGATCGCCGACAAGCTGATGGTTTCCATCAATACGGTTTGTTATCACGTGAAAAATATTTACCGCAAACTCCAGGTCAATTCCAAAGCGGAGGTGATCGCCCGGACGTTGAAGAAAGGCCCTGAGTAAATAGGAACCCGGGTGGGCAGGGGGCGTCCGTCCCGGCAGATGGGAAGGCCTGCAAAAAAACTCCTGTATATTGCTTTTATACAGGAGTTTTTTTTGGCCTGTATCACGGCTACCGGGAGGTACAGGGAGGGCCTATATATTGCCGATAGTCAGGTTGACGAAACCTGCGTACAGCATGCGGGTTTTATCCTCGTTGCCGAGTACCATCCCTATTACGGTTGGGGGGCTAAAGGTGTTTATCATCTTCGCAGCCAGTAGGTTGGCGGTAAGTTTTTTCTCGAAATTCGCAGCCTGCACCACGTTTACCGTCTGCAGAACTCCGATGACGATTCCCGCCGCGATGATCCCCGCCGGACCGGCCCACACCGTGCCCATGCCGATCGCGCTGGTAGCAGGAGCGGCCGCCGTGCCGGCTACGCCAAATGTGGAGGCCAGGGAGCCGCCTGCTGTCATCGCGCCCGTTAAAATGGAGCCGCCGATAGCTACTCCGGCCGCAGCGGCGCTGATGGACAGCGCGCCCGCCACCAGGTTGGCATCATTGAAACTGGCGTCAAAACCTCTGCCGGTGATCTCGTTCATAGGAGGGGAGGGCGGGCCGGCCAGGGTATTCATGTAACTGCTGCCTGCGCAACCCTGCCGCCCATTGTAGTAACAGGGGTTGTTCTTCCATTTGGTGTATTCATCCATAGTATTTTGCGCGATCTTCAGATAGGTGGCGGTGTACAGCCGGGCAATCCATTCCCGCAGCGCTACGGCTTCCGGGCTGTTGTCACTGGCATTCGCGAGCCGGTCCAGGATCATGGAAAAGAGCACGCCGTTGACCGCCGCCCGGATGTCGGCGTGGCTGCGGATGTAATCTCTCAGGTTGCCGGCGTTCAGGCTGGTATTCAGAGGCGCAGGAAGCTGAGCCTTGAAGGCATCGATATGCTGGGCGTAGATATTCAGCGCGTCGTGCGCCAGATCGTCGACAACCATGGGAGCGTACATCGGCGCTTCCTGGCCAGGGCCGGGCCCTATGCTGTGTTCCAGGCCCAGGTCGCGCATCAGGCACTGGCCGTTTTCCACGCGGTACGCGGGAGGAGCGTAATTGGAAATGACGATAGGCGGCTGCGGCTCGAACAATTGAACAAACTCCGGTTCGGGCATCGGCTCAATCATCACGATCAGGGAATTGTTTGCAAAATCATACAGGGTAGCCGACCACCGTTCGCCCGTAGCCGACTGGTAATTCAGGTGCGCCGACTGATGCGCTTTATTGAAGTCCCCCTCCGGCGCATGCAGCCAGGTGGCGCCGACGACCCTGGCCGTCCACCTGGAATCATCCCAGGACAGGTAGTTGATGATCTCGTCCTGGTGGGCGCCGGAAAAATTCTGATCGTGGGAATGGGTGAACGTTTCGCCGATTATTTTGGCGTACCAGCTCGTGCCGTCCCAGGCCCGGTAGTTAATCACTTTACTGGAGTGCTGGTTGTTGTTGGAGGCGCGGGTGTGGTAGATCGTTCGGCCTTCGGCGACAAAGGAAGCATAGCCCTCAAAGGTAGCTGTCCAAAGGCCATCCTGGGGCGTCTTGTACATAATGCAGGCCGACCGGTGGGCGCTGTTGAAATCTCCATTCGGCGCATGTGTCCAGGTATCTCCGTTCACCCTGGCCGTCCACTTGGAATTGTCCCAGTACAGATAGTTGATGATGTCGTCCTGGTGGCTATTGGAAAAATCGTGGTTGCGGGAATGGATGAAAGTATTTCCTTCAATCCGGGCCCACCAGCCTGTGCCGTCCCAGGTTTTGTAATTGATCACCGTGCTGGTGTTGTGGCCGCCGCCCGAGTGCTCGATGTGGGTGAGGGTGCGCAATTGAGCGCTCAGGAACAATGGCGCCAGTAGAAGGGAGAGCGATAACAGCTCCGTTTTCCAGTTTTTCATGGCTCAAGGTTTAGGATTGGTTATTCAATGCGGCAAAATTGGGCGTTTTTGCCGGGCGAGGGTACTACATGAAACTGTGGGAGAGTGAACGTTCCGGTATTGCTTTCTCGCCACAATCTTTGGCCCTCCCACCACAGCGCCGTATTCCCACAAACCTTAAATTGAGCAAAAAAACGCATGGAAGCACAAGCCCAACTCAATTACCTGGAAAGCGTTCGCCGTTTGTTTGCCTACTACAAGAAACTGGGAGCGCAGGCCATGGCACAGCTAACGGAGGAAGAACTGAAATACCAGCCGGAGCCCTGGAGCAACAATATGGCCACCATTGTTAAGCACCTGCACGGCAACATGCTTTCGCGCTGGACGGATTTTCTCACCACCGACGGCGAAAAACCATGGCGGAACCGGGACGGGGAGTTTGAAGATACGCTCGAGGGCCGCGCCCGCATCATGGAAGCCTGGGAGGAAGGCTGGAACTGCGTATTTACGGCCATTGACGGCCTGGATGAAGGCAGCCTGCAACGCATCGTTTACATCCGCAACGAAGGGCATACCGTCCTGGAAGCCATCAACCGGCAGTTGGCCCACTACAGCTACCACGTCGGCCAGATGATTTTTCTCGCCAAACAGATCAGAGGCGCAGCATGGACATCGCTAAGCATCCCCAACTGCTGAAGCATGGCGTCGGCGGCCTGGGAGGCGTTCTGGCCAGAAGCCAGGGTAAGCAGCATCAGAGCTTTGCCATCTTCCGGCGCCATCTGCACCTGAGACGGCATATTATTGACCCGCCAGCCGGAGGGAATAGGGTATTGGAATTTCAGTTCCGGGTGGTAAAACATACCGCTCTCGACGTAGCCCTGGCGGGGGTCTTCCCCGTAAGTCAGCCCGTCGATCATCCGCAAATAACTGTTCCGGTTGACATCGAAGCCGCTCTCCGGCACTTTTTGCTGCCACTGGGACGCCAGCTGGCCCACCTTCCGGTAGCGGTCAGCCGGGTCTGGGTGGGTCGACAGAAAGGTGGGAATGCTGCCGCCGCTCTTATCGCTGAGCCGGCCGAGCGTATTGAAAAAACCAGCCATCTGCTGCGCATCGTAACCGATCCTGGTAGAATATTCCACGCCGAGGCGGTCCGATTCGCTCTCGGCGTCCTGCCCGAACTTGAGGAAGAACAGCCCCAGAGGATATCTTCCTCGATAGCTTTTTCGATGATACTAATCCCTATGTATTCCTCATCGATAAGCGGGACTTTGTCCGGCTGGACAGCATTGTACACGTCACCAAAACAAAGTTGAAGATGAAAACACACCCTGGGAATATGGTGTTTTTGTCGTGAAAACCTATATTCATCGAACTACCACTTCTACCGAATCTTCCTTCCAACCTTTTGCTCGTGCCGTTACCGCTATTTTGCCGGGGCCGCGGCCCGATCTCACAATGATCATCGCTTTGCCGTAAAAGAGATAGACATGGTCGGCCTGGAAGGGCTCGAATGACTGCGGGTTGCCGTTTCCAACGCCGGCAATGCTTCCTGCTCCCTCAAGGGAGATCTCTACTTTGTCGCCGGCAAGGGGTGCGGGGTTCCCCTTTTCGTCCAGGGCTTCCACCAGGATGTAGGACAGGCCCATGCCTCCGGCCTCTATTTGTTTCCTGTCTGCCGTGAGCCGGAGGCGGGCCGGTGCGCCTGCCGTTTGCAATACCTGCTCTCCGAGCTTCTTCCCTTGTTTATAGGCTACTGCGCGCAGTTCGCCCGGTTCATACACCACATCGTTCCACATCAGGCGGAACCGCTCGATGGATCTTTCCGATTTGGGGCTTTTGCATCTTTTGCCCAGCGATCTTCCGTTGAGGAAGAGCTCGGCGCAGTCGCCGTTGGTGTAAACAAAAACCGGGATATTTTGGCCGGCCCGGCCTTCCCAGTTCCAGTGGGGCAGGATGTGAATGGTGGTGTCTTCCGGTTTCCAATAGCTTTTGTAGAGGTAGAACCGGTCTTTGGGAATGCCCACCAGGTCGACGATGCCGAAATAGGAACTGCGGGAGGCCTCCCTGTCCGTCATGCCCATTTCCCGGACGGAATTGTTGTCATAGGGCGTAGGCTCCCCCAGGTAATCGAAGCCGGTCCAGACGAACTCTCCGGCCACATAGGGTTCCTCCTGTTGCCACATGAAGTCGTCATCGGGTACTTCCGCCCACCAGGGGGCATTCAAATCGTAGGAACTCACCTGGAGCGAGCGGGTGAAATCCGTTTTTTCTCCCGGAAGGGGAAATTCATAGAATCCGCGGGTGCTGACCGTCGAGGCCGACTCGCTGATGATAACGCTCTTGCTGGGCTCCAGCTGCCGGGCCAGCCGGTAGCGGCGGCTGTAGTTCCAGCTGTGCACGTCGTAATAGTCGAAGTGGCGGAGTTTGGCGCTTTCCCAGCTGTCGTTGGCCATGGTGGTAGGCCGGGTGGGGTCGTATTTATTTACATAATTGACCATGGTATGCAGGCGGTGGAAGCCGTTGTTGATGTTCCACTGCACATCGCCGATCTCATTGCCTACGCTCCAGAGGAAAACCGAGGGCTGGTTCCGGTCGCGCACCACGAAATTGCGGATGTTGCGGTGGGCGAATGCTTCAAAATCGGTGTCTTCGGTGATGCCGGCTTTCCCGTCGTATTTGTCGAAAGCTTCGTTGAACAGCAATAGGCCCATGCGGCTGCACAGCTCGGCGAGTTCGGGCGCGGCCACGTTGTGGCTGTTGCGGATGGCGTTGACGCCCATGGCCTTCATGATCTCGAGCTGCCGTTCCATGGCCCGGGGATAGAAGGCGGCGCCCAGTGGGCCGTGGCCGTGGTGAAGGTTGACGCCCTTGAGCTGTACCCGCCTGTCGTTGAGGTAGAAGCCGTCATCTGCTGTGAACCGGATGGTACGCACGCCAAAGGCTGTAGTGTAATGGTCGGCATCCCTGCCTCCGGCCCGTACGGTAGTGCGGACTTCATACAGAAAAGGGTCGTCGATATCCCAGCGGTGAGGGTTTGACAGCGTCAGGGTAGCTTCCAGCATTTCGCTGCCGCCGGCGCGGATCAGCCCGGTGGCTTCCCCCTCGGCCACCACTGTTCCATCCGGCGTTACGACCTGATGGATAACCCTTACGGAATCCGATTTCCCTGAGAAATTGTTCATGGTGGCCCCGATGCGCACATCCGCATAATGCGGCTTGACGATGGGCGTAGTCACGTACGTTCCCCACACGTCAACATGAATAGGGTTGACAACCAGCATCTGCACCTTTCGGTAGATCCCTGCCCCGGGATACCAACGGCTGTCGTGTTTCCGGGTGTCGGCGTGGACGGCCAGGAGGTTCCGCCCACCAGGGTTGACATGATCCGTTATATCCACATAGAAAGAATTGTATCCGTAATCCCATTCGCCGGCGAGTTTCCCGTTGATGTATACTTTCGGGAAAGCCATCACGCCGTCGAAGATCAGATAGATGCGCTTGCCTGCCATTGAAGCGGGGATATCCAGAGCACGGCGGTACCACCCCTCGCCTTTCCAGGGCAGTTTGCCGGTGCTGCCGTCGCCGTCCAGGATAAACGGGCCGGCGATAGCCCAGTCGTGGGGGACGGTGATTTCCTGCCAGGCGCTGTCATCGAGATCGGCGGCAGCGCCGTTCTCCTGTGCGCCCTGGTGGAATTTCCAGCCGCCGTGGAGGGTGGTGAGGGTTCTTTCCTGAGCTGTAGTAAGGAATAGGATCTGGGTGCAAAGGCAGAGGGTTAGAATGAGCCTGAAGTTTTTCATGAGGTACTTGTTGATCCAGGCTCAATGTAGAATTTCACGACTGAAAATCCATGGAAAACTAATACTCTTTTACCGGCCATCGCCTGCTGGCCCTGGGTGAGCAGATGGCACAGGCTTTCATCCGGGATTCCCCTGGCTTGTCCACCGGCGATGCGGCCGCCACGGAGGCCTGGTGAGGGCTTGCCGTTATTTCCGGAAGATTTCACTTATGAGGCGGATAAAAGTTGAAAATGTCGTATTATGTTCTTCTATCCAGAACTGTATTCCTATGAAGAAATTTTCAGTACTCCTGCTCTTTGTTGCCATCACCGGCGCCACCATTGCCCAACCCTACCCCTTCCAAAACACCACCCTTTCCGACGATGAGCGCCTCGACAACCTCATCTCCCTGATGACACTGGAAGAAAAGATCGACAACCTTTCTTCCCGCCCGGCGGGAGCGCCCCGCCTGGGCGTGCAGAATACCCGGATCGTGGAGGGGCTCCACGGCCTGGCCTTCAGCGGCCCGGCCAACTGGGCGGTGAAAGGGGAAGGCGAGGCGCCGACGACCACCTTCCCGCAGGCGATCGGGCTGGCCCAGATGTGGGACCCGGAGCTGCACGAACAGCTGGCCGCCTGGGAAGCCTACGAAGCCCGATACCTGCGGCAGAATGAAAACTACGGCAAGGCCGGCCTGATCGTCCTGGCGCCCAATGCCGACCTGGGCCGGGATATCCGCTGGGGGCGTACGGAAGAGTGCTACGGCGAGGACGCCTACCTGGCCTCCGTTCTGACCGTCGCTTATGTGAAAGGGCTGCAGGGCGATCATCCCCGCTACTGGAAAACGGCCTCCCTGATGAAGCACTTCCTGGCCAACAGCAACGAGAACAACCGGTTCACCAACTCTTCGGATTTTGACGAGCGCCTGTGGCGAGAGTACTACTCCTACCCTTTCTATAAAGGTGTGACCGAGGGTGGTTCCCGCGCCTTTATGGCGGCGTACAACAAACACAACGGCATCCCCTGCCACGTCCATCCCATGCTGGAGGACATAGCCGTGGCGGAGTGGGGCCAGAACGGCATCATCTGCACCGACGGTGGAGGCCTGGCGCGCCTCGTCACCGAACACCAATACTTTCCGGGCCTTCCGGAAGCTACCGCCGCCTGCATCAAGGCCGGCATCACCATGTTCCTGGACCAGTATAAGACGCCCCTGCAGGAAGCGCTGGACAGGGGCCTGATCACAGAAAAAGATGTCGACGAAGCCGTCCGGGGAACGCTGCGGGTGATGCTCAAACTGGGACTGCTGGACGACGGCGCCGACAACCCCTATGCCAGCATCGGTATCTCCGATACCATCCGCCCCTGGACAAAACCGGAGGCACAGGAGCTGGCGCTGAAGGCAACCCGAAAATCGATCGTACTGATGAAAAACGAGAGCCTGCTGCCGCTGAACAAAGAGAAGCTCACTTCCATTGCCGTCATCGGCCCCAGCGCCGACCTCGTCGTTCCCGACTGGTATGCCGGCGCCCCGCCGTACCACGCCTCGGTACTGGACGGCATCCGGAATGCCGTCGGGGAGGAGGTAACCGTCCGGTTTGCCGCCAGCAATAAGGCGGACTCTGCCGTGATTGCCGCCCGGGAATCCGATATCGCCATCGTCTGCATCGGCAACCACCCGCTGAGCTATGGCCTGGGTTGGGGGCAGAACTACGTGGCCAGCGACGGACGGGAGGAGGTGGACCGCCAGGCCATTTCCCTCGAGCAGGAAGACCTGGCCCGGCTGGTGAAAGCCGCTAACCCCAATACCGTCCTGGTCCTGGTGTCCAGCTTTCCGTATGCGATACCCTGGTCGAAAGAAAATATCCCTTCCATCCTGCATATCACCCAGTCCAGCCAGGAACTGGGCAACGGCCTGGCCGATATCCTCTTCGGTATAGAAAGCCCGGCCGGCCGCCTGGTGCAAACCTGGCCTGCCTCGATCGATCAGCTGCCGCCCATTCTGGACTACGACATTCGCAACGGGCGAACCTATATGTACAGCCGGTACGAGCCACTATTCGCTTTCGGCCACGGGTTGAGCTATACCTCTTTCGAATATTCCGGCCTGAGCACCAGCAAGCCGGCGATCGCGGACGGGGAGTCCGTTGAGGTTTCGCTGGATGTGAAGAATACCGGCCCGGTGGATAGCGATGAGGTAGTTCAGCTCTACGTAAGCTTTCCAAATTCCGGAGTTGAACGGCCCCGTAAAGCCCTGAAAGGGTTTAAGCGGGTACACATCCCGGCGGGCGAAAGCAGGAGGGTAACCATACCGCTGAAGGCGGAGGAATTGAAATACTGGGATGTAGCGCAACAGGCTTTCGTCCTGGAAAAAGGGGCGGTGGAATTGCTGGTTGGCGCCTCTTCGGAGGATATCCGTTTGGAAGGGGGCCTGGAGGCGAAGTAAGAAGCCTCATCCGGAGCTTATTCCGCCTTCAGCCTGCGCACCCGGATGGCGTAAGCTTCCCTCGGGTTGTCCACCAGCAACTGCCGGAAGTCTTCTTCTGTGAATCCCTCTTTTAGCAGCAAAGGTTTCAGCAAAGTGAAGATCGGCGTATGGGCTTTATACTCGCCGCCGCCAGCCTCGCTGTGCGTATACCAGCCGGCGTCGTGCGAGATCAGGGTGCGGTGGAGGAGGCCGTGGGCCTTGAGGTTTTTCAAATAACCTACATACTGATACAGGGCCGTGGAATCGCCCTGATGATCTGCGGGCGCCACCCATCCGAGCCCATCCAGCGATACCCAGGCGCCTCTTTTTGCCAGGCGGACATGGCCCTCGGGCGTGCCGTTCTGCGCGTGGGTCCAGACAAAGGCATCGGGGGCAACGCCGGCCTCCTCCAGGATGGCCAGCTGGAGGGCGGCGGTAGTGTCAATGCCGGTATGGGCGACGATGGCCAGGCCGGTGCGGAGGTGGGTAAGGGCGGCCGCCCGGGCCAGTTTCCGGTGCATATCGGAGAGGCTGGAATCTGCATCGACGCCAATCTTGATGAATCCCGGGCGAATGGTGAGGCCTTCCTCTCCGACCCCTTCCTCGAATTCCTTCACCCAGATACCGGCCAGCTCTTCGGCGGTGGCCTCAAAGGCAAAGGCCGGAATAAACCGGTTCTGCCGGGCGCCGTAAAATCCCGTATTGGTAAGGATCTGCAGGCCGCTTTCCACCGACAGGCGGTGCAGCAGGCTGGGGTTCCTGCCCAGGTAAGCCGGCGTGCATTCCAGGAACGACCGGACGCCGTGCTTTTTTACTTCCAGCAGGTGAGGCAGTATCGCTTCAAAAGCGGCCTCTTCCTCCCAGTCCTGCGGGCGTATGCTGTCGGCCCCGCTCCAGTCGAGGAAGACATGCTCGTGGATGAGGGCCAGGCCCAGGCTGTCGGCGGGAATGGGGCCGGTGACGGTTAGAATGGAATCGGGAGTACGGCCGGGGGATGGGGCCGAATGGCTGCCTTTCTGATCTGCCTGAGGCGTACAACAGGCAAACAATGTGGCAAGAATTAAGAGCGTTACCGGTTTCATGATGAAGTTGTTTTTGCACATATCCAGGACTCTCCTGTTAGATAGATGAATCTAAAATAAAAACCAATGGATAATACCGAAACGAAGTTGAAAGGATTAGACGCAGCATTGCATAAGATCACCTATGGTTTCCACATCGTCACCGCGCGCATGGATGCTGTCGGCCTGGAAACACGCGACAAAGATCATATCGCCGCCGGCACTGTCAGCTGGGCGATGCAGAGCAGTTTCGAACCGCCGATGATCACCGTCGCCATACGGAATGACAGTGGCCTGCGCGAAACGATCGGCCGCGCCGGCGCCTTTGCCCTGACTATCCTCGGAAGGAACGATAAGGAACTCATTACCCGGTTTGCCACCGAAAGCCATCCGGGTGCATTTCAGATCAACGGCGTAGATTTTGAGGATGGGGAAGCTACCGCAAGCCCGCTGATCGATGCCGGCATCGCTCACCTGGAATGCGAGGTGGAGCAAACGGTAATGCCGGAAGGGGACCATGTACTCTTCATCGGCCGCATCGTCAATGCAATCGTGCGGGATAAAACAGCCCAACCCCTCACCGAAATGGAAACCTCCATTCACTACGGAGGAACGGAGTGATGAGGATAACCCTTTCATTTACCAGAACACCGCATAAAGCACGATCAGGATCAGGCAAACCACCGCCGCACTGATGTTGAACGCCCGCCCCGTCCTGAACAGCTGCCAGGAAAGGGGAATGCCATGCTCATCATCAGCGCCTTTGTTCTCCAGGTAACTGGCCAGTGCAATGATGATCATGGTAGCGAGGCAGGTCCAGAACATCTGGTTCATAAAGGGCAGCTCGAGGAAGAACGGGCTGTCGGACCAGCCGTTGGGCGCCACCTTGAAGTACAGGGCGATCGGGATGGAAAGTACTGCGCCCCAGATGGCGGCCTTGTTGGTCGCTTTCTTCCAGAACAGGCCCAGCAGGAAGATGGCCAGGATGCCGGGGCTGACGATGCCGGTGTACTCCTGGATATACTGGAATACCTGCCCCAGGTTCTGCAGTTGCGGGGCGATAGACACGGCGATCACCAGAGCGGCGGCAGCCGAGATCCGGCCTACATTCACCAGGCTTCCTTCAGATGCGGTTTTGTTGAAATAGGGCTTGTAGATGTCCATCGTGAAGATGGTGGCCGTCGAGTTGAGCATGGAGGCCAGCGAAGAAACGATGGCGGCGGCCAGGGCGGCGACCACCAGCCCCTTGAGCCCTGCCGGGATGAAACTACTGATCAGCCAGGGGGCGGCGTTGTCGTTGATGATGTTGCCATTGTCGCCGATAAAAGAGGGCGCTGCCGATTCTGCGGTCACCATTCCGTCCGGCCCAACATTTAAAACGTAGGCTACAATACCGGGTACGACTACGATCAGCGGGATCAGGAGTTTCAGGAAAGCGGCAAAGGCGATGCCTCTTTGCGATTCCCGGAGGGATTTGGCCGCCAGGGTCCGCTGAATGATGTACTGGTTGAACCCCCAGTAGTACAAATTGGCCACCCACATGCCGCCGATCAGGACGGCCAGGCCCGGCAGGTCCCACCAGGCATCTCTCCCGTTGGGAGTGATGATCTCCCCCTTCTCCAGTATCATGGAAAATTTATCCGGAACCTGCTCGTAGATCACCTTAAAGCCGGCAAGTACGCCGCCGTCCGGTGAAACGTGAGACAAGGCAATGAAAGTAGTGATCAACCCACCGACGATGAGCAGGACCACCTGTACCACGTCCGTCCAGGCCACGGCCGCCAGCCCTCCCCACAGGGAGTACAGAGCCGCGAACAGGGCCAGCCCGATGATGGCGGGCACCAGCATAGAGCCGTCGCCCATTCCCATAATGGTGTCAAGGGCGGTGGCGCCCAGGTACAATACGGAAGTCAGGTTGACGAAGATGTACAGCCCGATCCAGAATACGGCCAGAATGGTTTTCAGGTTCTCACTGTAGCGCTGTTGTACGAATTCGGGGATGGTGTACAGTTTCTTCTCGATGAAAATGGGCAGGAAAAACTTCCCTACGATGAGCAGCGTGATGGCCGCCATCCATTCGTAGGAGGCGATGGCCAGCCCGATGGCAAAGCCCGACCCCGACATGCCGATGAACTGCTCTGCGGATATGTTGGCGGCGATCAGGGAGGCGCCGATCGCCCACCAGGGCAGCGACTTGCCGGCCAGAAAGTAATCTTCCGATGTCTTTTCGCCTTTCCGGGTCACCCAGTAGGCGATCCCGACGATGAGTACTGCGTAGGCTACAAAAATAGCGTAGTCGATGAATTCGAATTTCATAGTTGTGAGTGCTTTTTCGCTTTGTGCAAAGTTTTCCTGCTCTTTTTCCGGGGGCAGTGCTTGGCCGGAAGCGGTGCGGTTAATTCTTTGGGTAAAAATAATATTAAAAATGGCATCTGCACCTCAAGAAAGTCCTTCAAAAGGTACTTATTCTGGTAAAATTGGGCAAAATCGGCGCCACCGGCCTGATCAATGCTGCCAAATACTTCGGGAAGTACCCGCCTAAACGTTCCATCATCATTGCTTTGATGGGAGAAGAAAAGGGCCTGCTTGGCAGCCAGTACTACACCTACAACCCGAAAATCCCGCTGGAAGAAACGGTTTTTGCCTTCAATATCGACAACTCCGGCTACACCGATACGGATGTAGTCACGCTGCTGGACACCAACCGCACCAATATCGACGAGCTGGTGTACCAGGCGGCGGCTGAAGCAGGCCTGGGTGTGATCGGCGACCGTATCCCAAACCAAAACTACTACGAACGCTCAGACCAGGTAAGCTTTGCCACCAAAGGGGTGCCGGCAGTCAACTTCAAGATGGCGATGCGGGCCTTTGACGAGCGTATCTCCAAATACTACCACCAGCCCTCGGATGAATTCGATACCGTGGACCTCGATTATGTCTACAAGTACTGGACGGCCTACATCCGGGCCGCCGAGCTGATCGCCTACTGGGGCCAGCGGCCCTATTGGGTGGAGGGCGATAAGTTTGAGCCGGCAGGGAAGGCATTGTATAATTTGGAATGAGCAGGGGCTAACTTACATCTCCCACCCTTCCCGGTAAGTCCTCCCTACAAACTGGTTGGCCTCCTCCAGGTTGGTGATGCGCATATTCTCCCCGTCCCACAGCAGCTTTTTGCGGCCGAAATACTCCATCCTGCCCTCGCTGTTTTCCTTTCTCAGCATGTAGCTGCGAATGGCGAGGTTGCCCATGAGGACGGTTTCCGTCATCGGGCCGGCATAGTCGAAAGAGGAGGCCAGCGCGCGGTGCTCCGGGCTGTCGAACCCCGCCTTGCAGGCATCCACCCATTTGCGCTGGTGGCCGTATTCGGGCTCTTCGTTCTCTTCGGTTTCCGGGCCGAATTCCGTCGTGCCGTCGTTGAGGTAGAGCTTCGGCGTCAGGGGGGAGCTGTCGTTGATGTTGGTGGAGATGAGGCCGTTCTCTCCGATGATCAGCACGCCGTTCTGGCTTTGCGGGCCGCCGATGTCGTGATCGGCGGGAATGATGGCCGGATGGGCGGGGCGGATGCCGCCGTCGCTCCAGGCCATCTCTATCGGCGCCCCTGTCTTTTCCGTGGCCTCGAAATGCAAAGTGATGAAGGAGGCGGAAGGGCATCCTTCCGGGTGGTAATCCGGCGTCCACATTTGTGTGTAGATAGAAGCTACGCTGCATTCCGCATCGGTGGGGTGTTTCAGGCCCAGGGTTCGGTAGGGGATGTCGATCAGGTGGCAGCCCACGTCGCCGAGCGCTCCGGTGCCGTAGTCCCACCACCCTCTCCAGTTGAAGGGGTGCAGGTTGGGCGTGTAGGGGCGGTAGGGGGCGGGGCCCAGCCAGAGATCCCAGTGAAGGCCTTCGGGCTTTTGGCTTTCGTCGGGTTCCGGCATGGCGAAGCCCTGCGGCCAGACGGGGCGGTTCGTCCATACCTGCACTTTCGAAATTTTGCCCAAAACACCGGAGTCCACCCATCGCTGCACCATGCCGAGGAGCGGGTTGGAGGCGCCCTGGTTGCCCATCTGGGTGACGACTTTTTGCTCCCTGGCCATCTCGGCCAGTATTCTGGCTTCCCGGATATTGTGGGTCAACGGTTTTTGAACATAGACGTGCTTTCCCCTTTCCATGGCGTAGGCCGCCGCCGGGCCGTGGACGTGGTCGGGCGTGGAGATCGTGACGGCATCGATGTCCTTTTCCTTGTCCAGCATTTCCCGGTAGTCGTTATACAACTTCGCCTTTGGGAAAGCCTCGATGGAACCTTTTGCCGAGCCGGAGAAATCTACATCGCACAGGGCCGCCACTCTTTCCCGGCCGTTGACGGAGGCATTGCGGATGTCGCTGGCGCCCTTGCCCCCGGCGCCGATGGCCGCCAGGTTCAGCTGGTCGCTGGGGGCTGTGAAGCCCACGCCGCCCAGTACATGGCGAGGTACGATAAAAAAAGAGGAGGCGATCATTCCTTTTTCGATGAAGGAACGGCGGGAAAGAGATGGGGGGCTGGTTTTTCGCTTTTTCATGATCCGTATAGTTTGTTCGATTCAAGGTAAGGACATTTTGGGCATCTGCCAAGTTACAGGCGATCTCATACTCTACCCCTTTTTTCTGATCTTGGTTGTCAAAAATCTTCAACATGAAACAGTTGCCTGTTATTCTTCTAGTTGTGAGCCTCCCGGCATGCCGGGCGCCGGAGGCGGCGAAAATACACCCTCAGAACCCGTCGCCGATGGTGGAATACACCCGGCCCCATTATCGAGTTCCCTTAGATTCCGTGCCTGATGCCGGGCTCACCGTCGATCTTCCCGGAGGATTCCAGGGGCAGCTGTATGTGCCCGAAAAATGGAGGAACGCCAGGCGCGCCCGCCTCGCCATCCATTTTCACGGAGACAGCCGGGTGGCCCAATACGCTATTGATCAGCAACCGGAGCCCTGGGTGCTTTTTCACTGCCACTGGGGGAGCGGTTCGTCCGCCTACCGCCGGCCCGTGGAGGAGATCGGGGCAGGCGCTTTCCTGGATAAGGTTCTGAGTGCAGTAAAAGAAACAATGCCGGAGATGCAGATCGGCAGTGTCTGCCTGAGTGGCTGGAGCGCCGGGTATGGCGCCGTCAGAAGCCTCGTCCGTGATGCGGAAGCCGCCGGCCGCATCGACGGAATCCTGCTGCTGGATGGGCTGCACTGTTCCTACGTGCCCGAAGGTAAGGTGATGGCGGAAGGCGGGATGATAGACAGCACTCAAATGGCGCCCTTTCTCGACTGGGCGAAGCTGGCGGCGGCCGGTGAGAAGTCCTTTCTGATTACGCACTCTTCCGTTTTTCCGGGCGCCTACGCCAGCACTACCGAAACGGCGGAGTACCTCCTGCAAACGCTGGGTATCGGCAGGCAGCCCAGGCTGGCGGAAGGCCCTATGGGCATGCAGCAAACCTCCGTTGCCGGCCGGGGGAAATTTCGGGTGATCTCTTTTGCGGGGAATTCGGCGCCGGACCATATAGACCATTATCATGGGATGTGGGCTTTTTTGGAGGAGTGCTTTGCAAAAAAATGACCGGCAGGTTTGCCGAATATTCATTTCCAGGCGCTATCCCATGAAATACAAGCCCCACTATTTCCCATGGCCATCCCCTCAATTTCCCTACCTTTGCACAACCCCGGCGCCCCCTTAGCCGTTGTTGGTTGTGAATTGCCCGTTCAGCGGTCTCCAACGGGCAACTCAGAACTAACAACACTCAACAGACAACAAGCCATGCCACAAGATAAACCGCAACAACCCAAACGCACCGACGTCAACGAGCTCGGCGAGTTCGGCCTGATCGACCACCTGACGCAGAACTTCCCCCTGCGCAACCCCTCCTCTATCAAGGGCGTGGGCGATGATGCCGCCGTGATCGACAACGGCCGATACCTGACCGTCGTGTCTACCGACATGCTGGTCGAGGGCATCCACTTCGACCTGATGTATACGCCCCTGAAGCATCTGGGCTACAAGTCCGTCATCGTCAACCTGTCGGACATTTATGCCATGAATGCCCGGCCGAAGCAGATCACTGTTTCTATCGCCCTGTCCAACCGCTTCTCTGTAGAGGCGCTGGAGGAGATATACGACGGTATCCGCACGGCCTGTCGGATATACGATGTCGACCTGGTAGGCGGCGACACCACCTCTTCCCCCCGCGGCCTCATCATCAGTGTGACGGCCATCGGGCAGGGCGAAAGGGAAAAGCTCACCTACCGCTCCGGCGCCAAAGTGGGCGACCTGATCTGCATCACCGGTAACGTGGGCGCCGCCTACCTGGGCCTCCAGATCCTGGAGCGCGAGAAGCAAGTCTACCTGGAAAACCCCGGCGTGCAGCCCGAGCTGGAAGGCCACGACTACCTCATCGGGCGGCAGCTCAAACCGGAAGCCCGCCGGGATATGATCGGCCGCTTCGAAGAAAACGGCCTGGTGCCTACCGCCATGATCGACATCTCCGACGGCGTAGCATCCGAGCTGTTCCACATCAGCAAGCAATCCGGCGTGGGGGTCTTCTTGGAGGAGAGCGGCGTACCCATTCACCCCGACGCCCAGCTGCAGGCCCTGGAGTTCAAGCTTGATCCCATCACCTGCGCCCTGAGCGGCGGGGAAGACTACGAGCTGCTCTTCACCATCGACCCTAAGGATGTCGATAAGGTAAAATACCTGCCGGACCTTTATATTGCGGGCGAGATCGTGCCCAAAGAGGATGGAGTGAAGCTGCACACGAAGGGAGGGAATATTCATGCCCTCAAAGCACAGGGGTGGCAGCATTTCGGCCCGGCGCGGTAAGGTAGGGCGGCTATTGGCGATTGGCTGTTCGCAGAAAGGCCTTTGAAGGGAGTTTGGATGTTAGGAACCAGCCTTCATACTCATGTCAGCATATTAACCTGATGCCCATAGGGCGATGGGGGGCTTCGGCTACCCTTCTAAGGTTGGACACTATTGATAGCCAAAGAGTTGCAGAACGTCCAAAGTCATTCCGACTTCCGCATTCCGACTTCCGACTTTTGTCCAACACTAGACCGCTAGCCGGGGCTTCTACTATGAAAAGGGTTGTTTGAGATCTCGCTGTTTATGCCGGCGGGAGTGGAGGTGTCGGCCTTTAGAATGTTATTTCCGCACGAAATAATCCCTACTCACTTGCAGGCAATTTCACGATAATGACCTTGTCAATTTTCGCCCCGTCCATGTCCACAACTTCTAATAGGTATCCATTGTATTCGAAGCTTTCTCCCACTACTGGTATGGTTTCTAATTTATGAAAAATAAAACCTGCTACCGTGCTGTAAAAAGGGCTGGACTCCGGGATGAAGTCGTTCTGCAGGAAGTGGTTGAGACTGGCAACGAATACATTTCCGCTGACCAGCAGGGAGCCGTCGCCCCGCTGGACAATGCCGCCCGGTTCGTCATCCACGTCCGGGAGGTCGCCGACGAGGGCTTCGGAGATGTCATGCAAAGTAATGACTCCTTCGAAGGCGCCGAACTCATCGGAGACA
The DNA here is from genome assembly GCA_024103175.1 of Phaeodactylibacter sp. Taxonomy (GTDB): domain Bacteria; phylum Bacteroidota; class Bacteroidia; order Chitinophagales; family Saprospiraceae; genus JACJXW01. Next base: position 1,455 of record JAGFJE010000071.1, on the reverse strand, counting down.
ATACCGAAATAGCAACGGTTTTTCCTGAAAAGGTGCAACACGTCGATGGCAAACAGGTTTTCGGGCACAAACACGGGTTCCCGGAGGGCGCTGCGCAACTGGAAGCCCGGTTCGGTTTTCATGGCAAAAAAATCCTTGGCATGAAGGTAGCCCAGCACTTTGTCATAAGTTCCATCGCAGGCGGGAAAGCGGGTGCGGTGGCTGTTGCGCAACTGCTGTTCGATGGCTTCAATAGGTTTGTTCACATCCACCCATTCAACATCAAGGCGGTGAGTCATCAGCGACCTGGCTCGCTCGCCGCCGAAAGACAGTATTTTATGGTGGATCTCGCTTTCGTCCTTGTCAAACAGCCCTTGTTTCCCGGCGGTTTTGATAGCGTAGCGCAGATCTTCCGCCGTTATCTTTTCTTCCCCAACTGGTTTGATGCCGAGCAGCCTAAAAACAAGATTGGTAGAAGCTGACAACAGCCAGACAAAAGGGCTGGCGATTCGGCTGAACACCTTGATGAAACCTCCGATTGCCAGGGCCACCGGCTCGGCAAACTTGATGGCGAGCGTCTTAGGTATCAATTCGCCGATAACAACCGATAGGTAGGTAATAAGCGCCACTACCATCACGTAGGCGACGGTATGGGCGTAGGGGCGCAGGAACCCGATCTTCTCCACCACCGGGCGGAAGTCGTCGGTGAGCGTGGCGCCCCCATATACGCCCGACACGATACCGATGAGGGTAATGCCTATCTGCACAGCCGAGAGGAAAGCTTCTGGTTTTTCCAGCAGTTTGAGCACGGTTTTGGCTTTGGCGCCACCCCTTTCGGCAAGATGCGCCATGCGCTGTTTTTTGACCGAAACCAAGGCGATCTCCGATAGCGCAAAAATGCCGTTGATGAGGCTGAGGAGAAGAATGATGAATATTTCCAACGAATGCTGATTTTGTTTTGATAAACAAAGATGATAATTATTTCAACATTCTTGCGGGCGCCTTCGTTTGGTGAATGGAAAGGCGTCCTCGTTTTGAAATAACCTCCAGTTATTGGTTTGCTCATCAAGCTGATCGAAAAGGGGATAATATCCATTGAAGTACTCGTAAAACACTTCATTTTCCAAAGAACCGATCGCTTTGGCGAGGGGGAGCCGGCGGCTCAGATCAGCCTCGATCGTGAATTGCCGCTCTTCCTCAATGAGCCAGTATGAGAGGGAGGGTATGCTGCTTTCCCACCCCATGCAATCAGATGTCTTTTTCAGAGCAGTGATCACCTCCATCCACCCCCCAGGGCCCTGTAGACTCCAATGCCCGTTTGCAACTGCCGCTTTTTTACCTCTACGAGATCCAATCTTGCATTGAGGGCATTTTGCTGGGCTAAAAGCACTTCGAGGTAGGAAGCCCGGCTGGTGCGGAATAGCTCATTGGACGTGCCGATGCTACGTGTGAACGCCTCGGCCGCTGAGCGTTTCA
>JAGFJE010000067.1 GCA_024103175.1 Phaeodactylibacter sp. | reverse complement strand
GCCCGGGCGGATACGGGCTTGACGTCGACGGCCTGCAGGAGGAATGCTTCCGGTTTCAGCCTGACGATAGCCGGCGCGTCCTGGCGGAAGGTTTCAATGGGCAGGGTGATGGAACGATATCCCAGGTAAGAGATACGTACGGAATCCATGCCGGGCGAGAGGTGGAGGAAGAAACGGCCGTCTTCATTGGTGACGGTTCCGCTGTAGGTTTCGCCGGTGGCCTGGATGTGTGCCCGGCTTAAAGGGGTTCCGGTATCTTCCGCAATGGCCTGCCCCCGGATGGATGGAGGCTGGCTGGTAAGGGATAGCGATAATAGCATAAAGCCAAGGAGGCAAAGGGTGATTTTCATAACGATCGGAGTATTTCCTAAACGAATGCCAATATCCTTTATTTCCATTTGCCGTTCGTTCAGATTGTTCATTCTGAACCACCGTTGGCCTGCCTTCGGTATTGCGAGGGGCTCATGCCCGTAAACTTTTTAAACACGGTATTAAAGGAGGTTTTGGAATTGAAGCCGGCCTCGTAGGCGATGGCCAGGATCTTGAGGTGTTGCCTGGCCGGGTCCCGGAGCAGGGCCTGGGTTTCTTTCACCCGGTAGGCATTGATGAAATCGGAGAAGTTCTGCTCCAGGCGCTCGTTGACCACCTGCGAGATGTAATAGCGGTTGACGGCCAGTTGGCCGGCGAAATCCTCGATCGTCAGGTTGGGCTGCAGGTAGGGTTTATGGGTTTCAACGTGCTGTAAGATGCGCTGGAGGAGCTTGTCCTTGTCGGTTTCGGAGAGCGGGGACCCCTGGTATTTCGGGCCTTCCTGCAAAGGGGCATAGGCGAGCTGCGGCTGGGCCAGGGAAAAATAGGACAGCAGATAGACCATTACCACACAGGCGATCTGAACGGCGGTAAACAAGGGCCGGCTGAGGGGGTAGCCCAGAACCGCCAGTACGATGGCGAAGAAGGATAGCGCATAAATGGCCGTCAGCCCGATGATCAGGCCTTTGAGCCAGTTCAGTGGCACCTGGCCTCCCAATTCGGCTTCGGTTGTTTCCGCCTGCCTGATCATGCGTATAGATAGAAAAGAATAGTAGAAGATCTGGAGGTACAGGAATAGCAGCAGCAATATTTCTGTTGCGTCTTCCCCTGCCTGGGCCTGAGGGGCAGGGCTGAAAATATGGGCTGCCGTCATGCCCAGCGTATAGATGAAAAAGGGGGAGAGGTGTTTAAACCATCCCGGCCTGGATAGCGGGCCTTTTAACAGTAAGTGGACGAAGATGTAAATAAGGGGAGCATACAGGAAAACAGTGCCCCCCAGCAGGTCGGAAAGGTAGGCGAGGGCGGCCTGTCCGCGGTAGGGGCGCAAAAGCCGCTCCAGCAAGCCCAGCGAGAAGATCAGGGTGAACGCCCCCAGCACCCGGTTGGGCCGGCGGTTGGCCTTTCGGCTGAGCAGTAGCAGAGACAACAGCAGGCCCTGCAAGGCGCCGAGGATGGAAAGTATGTCTTGCCAGGAGGTTTGCATGCCCCTAAGATACGATTAAGGGGCGCTTCTACTTCATTATTGCAACCACCTCAGCGCTTCCTCCAGAATTGTATCCTTGTCCGCCGCCCGGCCCTCTTCCGTCCAGTCTGCCCGGATGTCCGGCTCCACACCATGTTCGATGATGAATCCATCCGGCAGCCAGGTAATGGAAGCGCTGAAGTTGAACGCCCAGCCGTTGGGCAGCTCCCATCCGACCGGAGCGCCGCCGCCGCCGCCGGTGCGGTCGCCGATGAGGGTAACGTTGGGGAAGGCTTTCATCATGGCGGCAAAGAAGTTGCCCGCGCTGTAAGTGGTGCGGTTGGTGAGGACTACTACCTTGTCCGCCAGCCTTCGGCCTTCCGGCGCCAGGAACGCCTCATCCGGCTCGGTGAAATCGCCCCGCTCCGGGCCATCTTTGTAGATAGTGGTATAAATGTGGCGGCGCTTATCGGCGAGGCGGCGCGCCAGGCGGAAGCCGTTTTCCGGGTTGCCGCCCTCGTTGTTCCGGATGTCGATGATCAGCCCCTTGAGCCCGGCAAATTTGCCTGCCAGATAGTCGAGATCCTCCTCCCGGATAGGAGCGTTGAAGCTGCCGTACCAGATGTAACCAACTGAATCAATAATGGTGTTGAACAAACTGCCGGTGATCTCGAAATCCCCCCAGTAATTTTTTTCGAGAAAAAAGCGGTCAAAATTTTCCGGCGCTCCCTCATACCACGGATAAAAATAAGTGTCAAATTCCGAACGCAGGTTGACATGCCCGTCCTGCAAAATATCCAGCATTTCAGTGAACAGGCCCCACAATTCGGGTTCCGTCATATCTGCCTTCACCCTTGGCCGGAAGGCCTGGTAAACACCGTCCCAGTCTACATTTTTGTACTCAAAAAAAGCGTACCGCTCGTCCAGCGTCTTCCAAAGGATCTCGAAATTTTCCTCCGGGCTGTTCTCCGGAGCGGGCCCGAAAAAGGCCTTTTCACAGGAGAAAAGGAGCATACAGGCTGTAATGATGGTGATGTATTTCATATGGAACTAATTATTTCACAACAGATCTAGATCCGGACGCTGATCCCTATCATAAACCCGTGGCGGGCGGCATTTACCCGGCGCTGCCCATCATAGTGGTAGAATTCCCATTCGTAGGCAAAGCGCAACTGATTCTCGCCGGCGATAGGATAAGACAATTCCAGCCGGGACTGCAGTCCCGGGAAGCGGTTAAGGGTTAACCATTCACTGTCTTGCAGCCGTTCGTTCAGCCAGTCGTGTTCCGGGTCGATGTAATTGTAGAGATTGAGGTAGCTGGGGCGAATTACGTGGCTCAGCAGCGGAAGCGTGCCCGTCCAGCCCAGTTTAACTTCCCTTTCAAAGAGTTGAAAATCTGTTTCCATACGGGTGGAGGCGTTTATCGAATTGGCGATAAAAAATGAAATGAAGCCGGTGTCATTCTGAGGCGTGACGCGGATGCTGTTGTGCCAGCGGTATCGCCCTCCAACAAACCATATCAGGCGGCTGGCAGAACGGCCCGTGAGCCGGCGCAGGTATTGGTAGGACAAATCGGCCTGGAAATATGTGCTGGCCATGGGGCGAAGCTCAGTAGCATTTTTTGAGTTCAGCTTTCCGAGATCCCCGCCGAGGGAAAGGCGGCTGATGGAGTGCGGTTTCCTTTTTTCAAAGGCCAGGTAAATGCCCAGTGGGCCGCCGGAATAGGGCATAGGGGAAACGGCCGGGTCCTGAAGGCGATGGAAGGTGGCGCCCAGGCCCAGCTCCAGGTAGCGGGGGAAGGGCCGGGCATCTTGGGTATACGCCCCCGGAATTATCCCCAGCAAGGCTATAAGGCCCCAAAGCAGGGGATGGGCCGGAAAGGGTGATTTCATAACTGCTTTTCTTTGGTTCGGGATAAAGATGAAGAGATATTGGGAATGGATCGTTCCGTTTGTTGATCCTGAACAACTCGGGTTAAACATTCACCGGCAGAAATTCTCCCCTAACACCTCTTCCAACATCTCCAGCAAAAAGTCGGCATTGCGCTGGTTAAAGCACATCGGCGGCTTGATCTTCAGCACATTATTATACGGCCCGTCGGTGCTCATCAGCACGCCTTTATCCCGCATGCGGTTGGCCAGGTAGCTGGCCTGGCCAGTTGCCGGCTCCAGGCTTTCCCGGTTTTTTACCAGTTCAAAACCCAGGAACAGGCCATGGCCGCGGACATCGCCAATGATCGGGTGCTGCTGCTGCAGGCTGCGTAACCCCTTCAACAGGTAATCGCCCACCTGCCGGGCTTGCTCCTGCAGCCCTTCCTCCTCGGTCACCCGCAGCACCTCCCGGCCGATAGCACAGGACACCGGGTTGCCGCCGAAAGTATTGAAATACTCCATGCCATTGGCGAATGCCTCGGCGATCTCCGGCCGGCAGGCCACCGCCCCCAGCGGGTGGCCGTTGCCGATGGGCTTACCCATCACCACGATATCGGGCACGGCGCCCTGCAGCTCAAAGCCCCAGAAGGCCTCCCCAACCCGCCCGAAGCCCACCTGCACCTCATCGGCGATGCAGACGCCGCCGGCCTCCCGCACATAACGGTAGGCTTCGCGCAAATAACCGGAAGGCGGTACTATCTGCCCCCCGCAGCTGAGGATACTCTCGGCGATGAACCCGGCAATGCCGCGCCCCTGCTGCTGTATCTTCTCAATAGCCTTTTGGACGTGGGCGGCATAGTCCGGGCCGGCGCCGGCGCCGCGGTGCAGCCCCCGGTAGGGGTCGGGGATGGGCGCCACCTGTACCCATTCCGGCGCTCCCTGTCCGCCCTTGCCGTCAAATTTATAGGAGCTGATGTCTACACAGGCGCTGGTATTGCCGTGATAGCCCACTTCCACCACCACCATATCGCGTTGGCCGGTGTACGCTTTGGCCAGGCGGAGGGCCAGCTCGTTGGCCTCGCTGCCCGAGTTGACGAAGTGCACCACACTCAGTTCCGGCGGCAGCCTGGCCAGCAGTTCTTCGGCGAAGCGGACGATGTGGGTGTGCAGGTAACGGGTGTTGGTGTTCAGCAGGGCCATCTGCTGCTGAGCGGCGCGCACCACCCGCGGGTGCTGGTGGCCGACGTGCGGCACGTTGTTGACGGTATCCAGATAGCGCCGGCCGGTGGTGTCGTACAGGTATTGCATAAATCCCCTAACCATGTGCAGCGGCCGGTGGTAGGAGATGCTGAGGCTGCGCCCCAGGTGGCTGCGCCTTTTCCGGAGCACTTCCTCGGGGGGCAATTCTTCCCGTTCCGGGCGGGAAGCGCCCTCCGCCAGGCCGGCCAGCGGTTCCGGGTTGGGGCAAATGCTCCTCCAGACGGGCCATTGTTTGGGGAAGCCCACGCCCGGGAAATCTCCCTTGTTGCCAAGCGTGTCCAGCATTACCTGGAAGTGCAGGTGGGGCGGCCAGGCGCCGTTTTCCGACACATCCCCGAAGGCGGCGATTTGCTGTCCGCGGCTCACGGGCATGCCCACGTGCAGCCCCGCCAGGCACTCCCGGTTGAGGTGGCCGTAAAGGGTGTAAAAGCGGGGGGCGTTTTTCGGCTCGTGTTCCAGGATGATGGTGGGGCCGTAGTCGCGCTTGTGAGCGTTATCCGCGAAGCTGTGCACTTTGCCTTCCCAGGGAGCGTACACCGGCGTGCCCGCCGGCCCCCAGATATCGAGCCCCAGGTGGACGCTGCGCCAGTGTGGGCCGTCGTTGCCCATCTGCAGGTAGGCGTCGGTGGTGTAAAAAGGGCGCACTTCCCCGTAGCCCCCGGCGCCGGCCGGAACGCCGGCCTCTTCCATTATGCGCTCGATATGGCGCAGGAAGCGTTGCTCTTCATTAAAGTTTTCATTGCTGCCCAGTTCGGGGCTGCCGACGCCCAGGCCCATTACTTTCCATTGGCCGGGCTTCAGCTCGAGGGCTGTGAGGGGAGCGAAATCATGCCGGCGGGCCCACTCCCGGAAGGCCGGCGCCGACGGGCAGGGCTCCCAGCCGCAGGCGTGGCGGAAGGTGTAATGGGCCAGCGCGGGCGGGATCTCCCGCAGCCTTTCGAGCAGGGCCCAGGCCGGGCGCTCGCTGATGAGCAGGTACGCGTTGTCCGGTTCTTCCTGTTTGTTGACAGCCGAATTGGTGACGCTGATCAGCAGGCGGGCGCTGATGAGGGGGAAAAGAGCCGCCACTTCTTCTTCCTGTAAAGGAAATACAGCGTGGAATCCGCGAATCACCGGGATGGCTGCCGCCAACGGATCGGTTTTTTCCATCAGGGCATAGGCCAGGGCAATGGCCAGGTCATTGACGGTTTGGGTGTAAAGGGTGTCTCCAAAGTCGATAAAGCCGGAGACTTCGTATCGCCAGGTAGCAGGATGCCCTTCGCGCCGCTCCGTTACCAGCACGTTGTAATCATTGGCGTCGTTGTAGTTGACGCTTGTGCGAAGGCGGGGCAGGCGGGGTTGTGCCTCTTCCTCGAAAAGGCTGAGGAAATACCGGAACAGCTCCGCCTGCCGGCCTTCGAAGAGGCCCTCAAATTCCTTAACCCATGGCAAGCGGCCGGGGTCCCATTTGAAATCCCGCTCCGCCGCCGGGTGGCGGAAGCCCTCCAGGGCCCGGCACAGCTGGCCGCAGGCCCGGCCGAGGCTTTCCAGCAGGGCAGGGGAGTGGGGGCGGGCCCGGGCCAGCACTTTGCCGGGCACCCAACTCAGCAGGCGCAGGTATCTCCGGTTGCCGTGCTCGTCCCGGACAGCCCGAACCGGGTTGCCCTGAATGTCCATTACCGGAATCGGGAGCTGCAAAGGCAAAGAGGCCTCTTTGAGTCGGTTCAGCACGGCGGCCTGCATTTCCAGGAGCTGTTCGCCGGCATCGGGGCGGGACAGCTTGAGGGTGTAGGAATGGCCGCCGGGGGTATCGAGGCGGAAATTAAAATCCACCTCTCCGGGCAGGGCGGTGGCTTTGCCCTGGATTCCGAAGTGCTCCAGGGCAAAGGCCTCGGCTTGCGTTTCGGAAACGGACAGGTGAGTGTATTCTGAAGAAGTCATTTTTGTACTTTTAGAAGAAAGATCTTCCGCAAAAGTACAAATCGGTTATTGTCTTGCCCCAAAGATGCCGATAATACAGAAACCGTACAGTAGTATAAAAACAGCCTCTTATTTCCTATATTTCTTCCCATTCCTGTCCGGAAGCCTGTTTGTCGAATCAAAATCAACGATTATGCTTTTAATGCTGAGATCTGCCGTTTTTTTACTTCTTATTGCATCATTTTCCGTTCATCCTCAACCCGTCCGCGGCCAGGCGGCGCCCGAAGATGGCCTGGTGCTTCCCCACCTGTTTTCCAGCCACATGGTCCTGCAACGGGGCCAGATGATAAAGGTATGGGGGCAGGCGGCGCCCGATGTAACGGTAAAAGTGATGATGAACGGGCATACGGCTGTCGCCCGGTCGGACGAAGACGGCGAGTGGCTGGCCGAGCTGCCGGCTATGGAGGCGGGCGGGCCTTATGAAATGGAAGTGAGCGGCCCTGGAACTACTATTCGTTTTGAAGATGTGCTGATCGGAGAAGTATGGGTTTGCTCCGGCCAGTCGAATATGGAATGGCCGGTGAGCCTGTCGCTGGATGCCGAAGAAGAAATCGCCAATGCCGATTATCCCCGCATCCGGCTGTTCACCGTTCCGCGAAATATGAACACCCGCCCGCTCGACAACACCCTGCCGGCGGAGTGGGCGCGCTGCAGCCCGGAAACCGTGGCGGATTTCTCGGCGGTGGGCTATTTCTTCGGGCGGCACCTTTGGGAGAATATTGAAGTGCCCCTCGGCCTGGTCGACGCCACCTGGGGCGGTACGGTAGTGGAAGCCTGGACCAGCGCCAAAGCCCTGGCCGACGACCCTCAGTTGGGAGAGGCTGCCCGCAGCCTCCGGGAAATGGACTTCGACGCCATGGTGCAGGAGTCGCAGGAAAAACGAAAGGACTGGGAAAAGGCGATCGATGAAAAGGACGCCGGGCTGAAAGGAGATTGGCACAAGGAGGGCTTCGACTGGAGCGGCTGGGAAACCATGGAGCTGCCGACGCCCTGGGAAAAAGCAGGTTATGAAGGCCTGGACGGCGTCGTCTGGTACAAACGCACGTTCAACCTGAAAGCGGACGACTTGGATGGGCCGTTAACCCTGGAACTGGGCCCCATCGACGATAGCGACATCACCTTTGTCAACGGGGTAGAAGTAGGGAGGATGATCAATAAATACAACGTCAACCGTTCTTATGCCCTGCCTGCCGATATTCTTCGGGAAGGAGAAAATGCGATCACCGTTCGAGTGATCGACACAGGGGGTAACGGCGGCCTGTACGGTAAACCAGATGCCATGAAAGTGGCAACGCCGGAGCGTGCCATCCCCCTTGCCGGCCTCTGGCACTTTGCCATCGGCCTTTCCGGCCTGCCCGAACCGCCCCGGATGATCCACCCCAACAGCCTGCCGTCCCTGCTTTTTAATGCCATGATCCATCCACTCATCCCGTTCGGGATCCGGGGCGTCATCTGGTATCAGGGCGAGAGCAATGCCGGTGAAGCCTACCTGTATCGGGACCGTTTCCGCCTCATGATCCGCGACTGGCGGAAGCAATGGAGAGTGGGTGACTTTCCTTTCCTCTTTGTCCAGTTGGCCAATTTCCAGCAGGAAAAGGACGAGCCCGGGGAAAGCCAGTGGGCGGAACTTCGCGAATCACAGGCCATGGCCCTGAAAGAGCCCAACACCGGCATGGCGGTGGCCATCGATATCGGAGAGGCCGATGACATCCACCCCCGCAACAAACAGGAAGTGGGGCGCCGCCTCGGCCTTGCCGCCCGCGCCATCGTCTACAAGGAGGAGCTGGAATACAGCGGCCCTATATATCGGGCCTCGGAGATTGAAGGCAATAAGGCCCGAATCTATTTCGACCATACCGGCAAGGAACTCATCAGCCGCCACGGCCTGGAGTGGCTGCGCGGATTCAGCATCGCCGGCGCCGATGGCAAGTTCTATAAGGCGAAGGCCAGGATCAGCAATGGCAATACGGTGGTGGTGTACAGTGAAAAGGTGCCGGAACCCCGCTACGTTCGCTACGCCTGGGCGGACAATCCCGGCCAATTGGACTTGTACAACGCCGTAGGCCTGCCCGCCGCTTCCTTCCGGACGGATGAGCTTGAAGTGTCGACGCAGAAGCGGTGACTGGTTTTTTGATTTTTGATGTGTGATTTTTGATTTTTGATGTGTGATTTTTGAATTGGGCGGGCGTGTGGCGCCCAACGTTGTGCAGCCCGTCGCCAGGCACATCAAAAATTGCACATCACACATCAAACGTCGCAAATTCTATTTGCCTCCCAATGCTACAGAAATGATTGAATCAGATCCCCAGCACCTGGGCTGCCCGATCGAAGGCTTCGGGGCGGACGTAGAGGAGGTATCCGTACGTTTTCATGCCCGTAGCTACCCCGGTGGAAGCATAAATGTTGACGCCGGCCTGGTAGATCCGCTTGTGAACGTCGGCCAGGGCGCCAACCTCATCGTCGCCCTGAACCAGGATGGCGTGGTGGGGCCCCTCGATCTTAAGGCCGGCGTGGCGGGCCAGGTCCCTCAGGTTGCGGGAGTCTTCCGGAAAAATGGAAAGCTGGGTGCTGTACGGGCCGACCGGCACAGCAGTGAAGGCAAGCAGGTTGATGCCCAGGTCGGCCAGCTGCTGGAGGAACAGGTAAGCCTCGCCCGGCTGGTCTTTGACGGTAGCGTAGAAGTATTCTACCCGGCGCATTTTCGTTGCCATAGTTAGGGGGTTTGTTCGTTCTGGAATAGGTTCTTGCTCAATTGCCGGCCGTTTCGCAGCGCTCCTGGCGATCGTTAATTGCTTGGATCGTTTTCTTGTTGGGCTACCATTCTAATATTGGACAGCCTCGTACTCCCTTCCTGCCCGCGAGGCCGCAGCCTGGCAGGCAGGCGTACACGCCCAGGGGGCTGCCATTGGCCCCTACACCGTACATGCCCCAAAAGCTTGTTGTCCTGCCTACAGTTGAGCAAAACGCCGGAAGCACAGTACGGTGGCACTTAAAGTTATTTGAAAAATAGGAAGGAAGCAATGATAATGGTCAGTGGTGTCGGCAAAATAGAGGGGTAGGAAGGTGAGTTTTTGGAGGAGGCTCTTATTTCAGCCAATTGGGAATGCAAGGTTGGTATTAAATAATCTGAAAATATGTTTTTAAAAATACAAGGTAAAAGGTGGATGATTCTTTTAAAAAGTAAAGGATAAATGTGATTAACAGATGGAAATGCATGCATATTGCATGCGCGGTAATTTATACGTATCTTTGCATAAAATAAATTCATGCCTACACTTCAGATCAGAAAACTGCCGGATAGTATTTATCGGGCCTTGAAGAATGCAGCGGAGCGAGAGAGAAGGAGCCTAAGCCAACAGGCAATCATCACCCTGGCTAAAGGGTTAGACGTTCCTCTTGACTTTCGTGAACGCAGAAAGAAAGTATTGGCTCAAATAAAGAAAGAGGCTCACTTATGGAAGAAATGGGCCCATGTAGACGTTGCCGCCTGGATCAGAGAAGACAGAGATAGCCGATGAAGATTATCTTAGATGTCAGCGCTGCATTTGCTGTTGTAACCGGAGCGCCTTCCTCCGGGCATTTTCTGCCGCCTTTGGAATCGGCAACTCAGGTTTCAGCACCGGATCTGTTTTACTCGGAAGCAACCAACGCAGCCTGGAAATTTCACCATATTGAAGAGGCTGGCATGGAAGAATCCCTAAAACTGGCAAAAGGGGCTATTCTATTGGTAGATGTTTTCTTTCCCTCGGAATCTCTTTGGAAAGCAGCTCTGGAACTGGCCTGCAGGTTGGAACACCCTGCTTGCGATTGTTATTATCTGGCCCTCGCTCAACAACTGGAGGCAACCCTATTAACTGCGGATAAGCGTTTGATAAAAACTACAAAGAAATTGGGTATGCCTGTTATCGGCCCGGAAGGGCCCGTTTCCTGACTCATGGCCGGTAAGTGGGTACAATTTCCGCGTTTCAGTACCGCTTGTTTGAGCTGGGCCGAGAATGGCTCCCGGATAGCCAACAGCGAAAACCGAACACCGAAAAGCGGACAGTAGTTAAGCCCACATCTTGTTAATAAACCGGCCTCAATACAATACAACCCTTTTCTCCAGATTCCCCAATATCCCGCCCCATTCCTCAAGCAACCGTTCCTTCTCCTCCTCCTCCAGCCGCTTGGCCTTATACACGATGTACGGCATCAGCACCTTCATCCCGCAGAAGGCGAAGGTTCCGTATAGTATATGGTGGAAAATGGGCTCCACGCTGCCCGGCGGCTGTTCATCCGACAGCCAGGTGTCCGGCGAGCCGGTGGTGGTGCACACCAGCGCCGTTTTTCCCGCCAGCTCCTTTCCGCCTCCGTAGGCGAAGCCGACGCTGAACACCCGGTCGAAGTAACCTTTGACTATCGCGGGCATGCTGTACCACCAGAAGGGGAAGTGGAAAACCACGAGCTCCGCCCAGCGCAGCTTCTCCTGCTCGGCTTTTTGCCCTTCCCCCGGAACATTCGCTTTACTCCCTCACCACCTTCACCACTCCTCTCCATTTCTCCATCCGGACAACCATCCAGTACAACCCGCTTTCCAGAGTGGCCATATCGACCGGTTCTGCCATTTCAGCCCTCCCTTCGCCGGCGCTCATCTGCTGGCCGATGCTGTTGTACAGTTCCCACCGGTATGTTCCCTGTTCCGGGGCGCTTACCAGCAGGTGTGCAACTTGAGAACTCGGATTCGGATACACGCTCACGTTCAAAGCCTGCTGTCCCGGCTCGTCCAGCCCCGTCGTCATCGTCTCCACCTCCTGGCAGAGCGTATCTCTGCCGCAGGCATTGCTCACGATCAGGCATACCTCGTATAGGCCCGGCGCTTCAAAGGTATGTACCGGCTCCGGCAGGGCGGAGGTATTGCCATCCCCGAAATTCCAGAACCATTCTTCAGGAGCATTGGTGGAATTGTCGCTGAAGCCGGCCGTCAGCCCCTGCTGGGTGACGGAAAAATCCGCCTCGGGCGGCAGGCAGCTAACCATTACAGTGGTACAGGCCCGGGTGTTGCCGCAGATGTTGCTCACCGTCAGGCATACATTGTAGGCGCCCGGGGCGCTGTACAGGTGCTGCGGGTTGGCCTGGGTGGAGGCGCCGCCATCGCCGAAGTTCCACAGCCAGGCGACGGCCCCGGCGCTGGAGGTGTCGCGGAAAGTGAAGACAAGCCCGTCGGCGGAATAGTCGAAGCCGGCCTGGGGCGGCGTGCAGCTGGCTGCCACCAGTTCACAGCGCTGGGTGTTGCCGCAGGGGCTGCTTACCGACAGGCAGACGAGGTAGGCGCCCGGCACTTCAAAAGTGTGGGTGGGGTTTTGCTCGGTTGAGGTATTGCCGTCCCCAAAGGCCCACATCCACGTACTGGGGTTATTGGTGGAAATGTCGGTAAAGCTGAGCGTCAGCTCATCGGCAGAAAAGGTATAATTTGCCTGGGGTGCAAAACAGTTGACGGTGAGGTTCCGGCAAGATTGAGTCATGCCGCAAACGCTTTGGGCGGTAAGGCAGACCTGGTAGGCGCCGGGCAATTCGTAGGTATGCTGCGGGTTGGCTGTACTGGCAGTATTGCCGTCGCCGAAATCCCAGAGCCATTCGGTGGGGTTGTTGGTGGATTGGTCGGCAAAGGCAACGGCCAACTGGTTGGAGGTGTAGGTGAACCCGGCTTCCGGAGGCGCGCAGCTCACCGAGAAAGTCTGGCACGACCGGGTGCTGCCGCAGATGGTGCTCACTTCCAGGCAGGCGGTATAGGCGCCGGGCGCCGGGTAGGTGTGTTGCGGATTGGCCTGGGTGGAAGTGGCCCCGTCGCCGAACGTCCAGCCCCATTGGCTGGCGGCAGGCAGGGAATTGTCGGTAAAGGAGACAGTAAGCGCGTCGGTGATGAAACTGAATGCGGACTGGGGCGCCCCGCAGGATATTTCGACGGCCTGGCAGGTGGTATTCTGCCCACAGATGCTGCCGGCCTGCAGGCATACCTGATAGCTGCCGGGGGAGGCGTATTCGTGCTGTGGGTTGGGCAGGGTGGAGGAGGCGCCGTCACCAAAGGTCCACAACCAGGAGTCGGGGGTATTGGCCGCCTGGCCGGTAAAGGACAGGCTCAGCCCGTCAGCCTGGAAAGAAAAATCCGGCTGCGGGGCGGCGCAGCTCACCACTATCTCCTGACAAGCCTCATTACTGCCGCAGGGGCTGCTCACCTGCAGGCATACCTGGTAGGCGCCGGGCTGGGCATAGGTGTGCTGCGGGTTGGCCTCCATAGAGGAGGCGCCGTCGCCGAAATCCCAGGCCCAACCGCTTGGGGTATGGTCCGACTGGCCGTTAAAAGACAGCGCTAGTTCGTCAGCCTGGAAAGTAAAGGCGGCCTGGGGAGGATTGCAGGTAACGGTCACTTGCCGGCAGGCCTGGCTGCTGCCGCAGACGCTGCCGGCCAGCAGGCATAGGCTGTAGGTGCCGGGCGCAGCATAGGTGTGTTGAGGGTTCTGAATGTTGCTGCTGCCGCCGTCGCCAAAGGTCCACGACCACTGGGTGGGCATGTTCTGCGAGGTATCGGTAACGGTAATGGACAGGCCATCCCTGATTACCATAAAGCCGGCGGCCGGCTCGGCACATTCTATGGCTACTGTGGTGCAGGCCTGGGTGCTGCCGCAAGCGCTGATGGCGGTGAGGCATACCTCATAGCTTCCCGGAGCGGCGTAGGTATGTTGCGGGTTTTCCTGGGCCGAGGAGTTGCCGTCCCCAAAAGACCACAACCACTGGGTGGGGGCGCCGCTGCTCGTATCGTTGAGGAAGAGAGACAACATATTTGCCTGGTAATCGAAACCCACTTCCGGCGCCGGGCAGCTGAGGCTGAGTTGCCGGCAGGTAGTGCTGCTGTCTCCGCAGCTGTTGGCCACCGTCAGGCAGGCTTCGTAATCTCCCGGCAGGTTGTAGCTGTGTACGGGGTTCTGTAACTGGGAAGTGGCGCCGTCGCCGAAATCCCAGGCCCAGGAAGCGGCCGTTATGCCGGATGTGTCGGCAAAGGACAGGCTCAGCCCGTCGGCCTGGTAGGAGAAGCCGGCCAGCAGCGGGACACAGCTGGCCTGCACCACCTGGCAGGTTTCCGTCATTCCACAGATGCTGCCGGCCTGCAGGCATATTTCGTAAGTACCGGCGCTGTCGAAAGCATATTCCAGGATAGGGCCCTGCAGGCTGTCCTGCCCCTCCACGATCCACAACCAACTGGTGGGCTGGTTGGTAGAAGTGTCGGTAAAGGTGTATTGCAACTCATTGGCTGTATAACTGAAGCCAGCCTGCGGCGGGCTACAGGTGACGGTGATGTCCTGGCAGGCGGAGTCCTGCCCGCAGGGGCTGCTCACCTGCAGGCAAACGGTATAGGAGCCCGGCAGGGCGTAGGTGTGTACCGGAATTTCTTCCGTGGAGGTGCTGTCGTCCCCGAAATCCCAGGACCAGGTTGTGGGTTCCTGGATGGAGGTATCCTGAAAGGTGAGGCTCAGCTCATTGGCGGAAGTTGTGAACTGTGCCTGAGGAGCGGGGCAGGAAACATGGACGGTATTGCAGTATTGCCCCTGCCCGCAGACGCTGACGACGTTGAGGCAAACGTCATAAGATCCCGTCATGGGAAAATCGTGGAGCGGGTTTTGTTCCGTAGAGGTGGCGCCGTCGCCAAAGTCCCACCGCCACTGGTTGGTGCCGGCGGAGGAGAAATCGGTAAACTGCACCGACAGGCCGTCGGCGTCGTAGTTGAAGTAAGTATTCACAACGCCGCAATTGGCCTGCACGAAATCGCAGGAGGAGGAATTGCCGCATTCGTTGGTGGCGGTAAGGCAAACGAAATACAGGCCTGGCGTGTCAAAGCCGTGGTGGGGGTTTTGTTCGGTGGAGGACTGCCCGTCGCCGAAGGTCCAGTACCATTCGGTCGGGGCGCCGGGAGAATTGTCCTCGAAGTAGATGTCTAGCCCATCGGTAGCAAAGGTGAAATCGGCAAGCGGGCTGAAGCAAACGATGTTTACAACCCGGCAATACTCCGCCTGCCCGCAACTGCCGTCGGTCGTCAGGCAGACGGTATAGGCCCCTTCGTCAGCATAGGTGTGGGTAACCTCCTGGCCGCTGCCGGTGGCGCCGTCGCCAAAGTCCCACTGCCAGTCGGTGACCCCGGCGTCGCCTCCTCCCTGAAAGATGACGGTCAGGCCGGGGCTGGATGCCTGGAAACCGGCGTTGGGGATGCAAAAGCTACCCTCCTCGATATACAGCATGGTATCGGCCGGCGGGCCGATGAGCCGGTCGATATTGCCGGACGGCCAACGGATCAGCAGGCTGTCGATGGTGGTGGCGCTTCCCAGGCCGAAGTGCGCCGTATAGGAATTCATGACCCCATAACTCTCCCCGCTGCGGATCTCGCGGATCTGCTTACCCCAGCTGCCGTAGAGTTCCAGCCGTGCACCGATGCCGTTGGTATTGGGGGCGTTCCCTTTGAGGCGGGCCTTGAAGAAATGGTTGTCGTTGCCGGTATTGATGAATAGGCGGTCGCTTTCATTGCTCACCTGGTTGTAGCTGAAGCCAAAGCCGGCGTACACATCCAGAAACCCGTCGTTGTTGAGGTCGCCCACCGCCGCGCTATGGATACGCGTAGGGGCGCCGGGGAAAGGAGCCGTAGCCCGGGTGAACGTGCTGTTGCCATTGTTGATCAGCAGGGCATGGCTGGTGCCGAGGGATGTGTAAAGCAGGTCGACGAACCCATCGTTGTTGAAGTCGGCAAACTTAACCTGTATGCCGGCTCCGGCATTGTTCAGGGCGGAATTCAGGTTACTGGCCAGGGTGATGTCGGTGAAAGTACCGTCTCCGTTGTTGCGGTGCAGGGTGTTGTTGCGGTCGTGGTTGATGACGAAGCAGTCGAGGTCGCCGTCATTGTCGATATCGCCGAAATCGGAGGCCCAGGACTGCCCGAAGGGCTGGAGGTTAGCCTGGGCGGCGACGTCAGAATAATTGCCGTTGCCGTCGTTGCGGAAGAGCAGGTTGAGCCGGCGCCCGTCGGTGGGGTCCTCAACGCCGTTGCGGCACTTGGAAATGTAGAGGTCCAGGTCGCCGTCATTGTCGTAGTCCGTCCAGACTGACCCGTAATTGCCTGAATTGTCGGAGGGAATGGTGGAAGCGGCGGTGATGAGGCTGAAGTCTGCCGTGAGGTTGCCCGCCCCGTCGTTGGCGAAGGGGACGCTCAGCCCGTCGTCGTGGCAGGCAAACACGTCGAGGTCATTGTCGAGGTCGATATCTACAAAGTTGGACCCCTGCAGGAAGATGGACGGATTGGTGATTATGGTAGTGGCGTAATTGCTGCCGCTGTTGTCGGCCCGCAGCAGGTACAGGTTGTTATAAGCGCCGCCGGTGAAGATGTCGTTGAAACCATTGCCGTCGGCATCAGCCACACAGAGGCTCCACTTAGCCCCTCCCAGGTCTGCGATGAACCGGCTGTTGAAAGCGGCCGTATCCGGCAGCCGGTAGTGGATGTAGAGCAGGTTGCGGTTGTCCAGGCAGATAATGTCGTCCAGGCCGTCGTTGTTCATATCCACTACCCCCATGGGGGCGCCGCTACGCAGTGTGCCGTTCTCCAGTTGGCTGGTAGAATCGGCAAAAGTGGCCTGGCAGAAAATATCTGTTGAATGCAAAGAGAGTAGGAGAAGAAGTGGTAAATATTTCCTCATTTTTCATGTTCCTTTTCGGGAAGCCACGCATTTGCAGCCTCCCCTGTTGTGGGATTATGTTTTGTTCACGAACCGATACCCGATTTAAGGGCGAAAGTTACGATTTTTTAAATGAGGAGCTGTATGGGAAGGGGAGAAAACTGTTTTCTGGTTTTATGGGTGAGGGCCTCCAGTCATTCCTTCCATCATTGGACTTCCCGGCCTCTGTCCGTCGTAGCCGGGCTACTGCCGGCGGAGACGGAGCGCCCTCAAGCATGCAACAGTTAACCCCAGAAGCTTCTCCGCTGCTGGAAGGGGGCGAACAGCTCGTCCCTGTTATTTTCGTTTTCCGGCCAGGAGATCTTGGGTTCGTATTTGGGGCCCAGGGCGCGGAGGCGTTCGACGCGTTCGTTGGTGGAAGGGTGGCTGCGCAACCATTTTGGGATATTGATGCCGGGCTTGGGCCTCAGGAAGCTGAAGAAGCCGCCCTGGTTGTAAAAATCGAGTTTCTGAAGCGCCAGGGCCAGGGCTTCGGGGTCGCCGGTCAGGCGGGCGGCTTCCAGGTCGGCCTCCAGTTCGCGGGTGCGGGAGAAGGCGTTGGCCATTGCCGCCATCAGCGTTGGGGCAAAGATGAGCAGCAGGATGGCCACCCAGGAGAAGGGCGGCTGCCCCATGATCAGCATGGGCAGGTAGAGGAACAACAGCAACTGCCCCAGGAAAGAGAAGGAGCGGGTCAGCCGCAGAATGATGTTGACCGTCGATTTGAGCTGCAGGTCTTTGTTTTGGATATGGCTGAGTTCGTGGGCCAGTACGCCGGAGACTTCCCGCAGGCTAAGCCGGCTCAGCAACCCGTGTGTGAGGGCGATCGCCGGATCTTTCTGGCTGCCCGTGGCAAAAGCGTTGAGCACTCCATTGGGAATGTAATACAACTGGGGCGTCCGCTCCAGGCCCGCCCGTTCGGAAAGCTGCTTCATGACGCGCAAGAGATTGGGCGCCTCGTGGCTCCTCAGCGGCCGGGCGCCCTGCATGCGCATGATAAGTTGTGAAGGCAGCTGTGTGCTGCCCACCATACCGATCACCCCCAGGACGCCCGCCCAGATCAGGCCCGTGGCGCCGAACAGGGAATAGCCCAGGGCCAGCACCAGGGCCAGCATCCCCGCCATCAGTGCCGCCGTGCGGCCGAAATTGGTGACCTTTTGAAGGAATATCTTGTCTTCGCTCATTTTTTTCTTTTGGTGTATGTCCATAAAACAACTCTCGCCGGGTAGACGTTCGGCGCTATCGTTTCTTGCACATAAAGGATCAATAGCGATGCCAGGAAGCGGGAGTGGAAAAAATGGCAGATATTCCGGGGCGGGCTGACGGAGTGTCAGCAGCAGGTGGATACGCATATGGACGAGGGGAGGCGGTTCGGCAGCCGATCTGCCAATGCACCAATGCATAGATACACGAATACGCAAACCTCGCGATCCCCATTTTTTCGACAAAGGATTTCTAAAGCCCCGCAAAAGGCGTATATTTGCGGAGTTTTTCTCCAGAGGAATCGCAGAAAACGGTGTTTTTCAGTACATTACGATTCCAGGAGGAGGCTACAGATGCTCATTTTTTAACATTTTCTAAAAAAGTATTGACGAGTTATGCAAGGAAAAGGAGTAGTGAAGTTCTTCCTTGTGGTCATGACGATCGTGACGTTGGTGCAGTACCTCTTCATCCTTCCCACTCAGAAGGTTGAAAAAGCTGCGGACGAGTATGCCCGTCAGGCCACCCAAGGTATGGAGGAAGGCCTTCAGAAGACCGCCTTCAAAATGAAGCGCGCGGAGTATTTGGACTCTATGTCTTCGGAGGAAGTGTTTAGGATTCCTATGCTGAAATCCTACACGTATCAGGAACTAAAATCGCAACAACTGGCACTGGGCCTCGACCTCAAGGGAGGGATGAGCGTGGTGCTGCAGGTAGACCTGCGCGAATTTCTACGAGCACTGGCCAATGACAGCAAAGATCCTACTTTTTTAGAAGCGTTAGACCGAGCATCTCAAGCGCAAAAGAATGCACAGGACGATTTCGTAACCCTCTTCTATGACGCCTGGCGTGAAGTGTCTGGCGATAAGCGGCTCGCGCCCATTTTTACCCGTAACGAAGCCCTTCGGGACCAGGTCAACTACGAAACCTCCGACGGGGAAGTAGTGCGTATCGTCCGTTCCAAGGCCGATGAGACGGTCGACCTGACCTTCAAGCTGCTCAAAGAGCGTATCGACAAGCTGGGCGTTACCCAGCCCAACGTTTCGCTGGACGCCAGCCGCGACCTCATCGTCGTAGAACTGCCTGGTATCGACAACCCCGAGCGCGCCCGCAACTTCCTGCAGGCCGCCGCCAAGCTGGAATTCTGGAACGTCTTTCGCGTGAATGACCCCGGCATCCAGCAAGGCTTCATCGAGGCCAACGAGCGCCTCGCCAAAACCATGGGCGGCGGCGAACTGGAGCGCGAGATCCTGCGCATCGACACTACCTATGTGACGGACTCCCTCGGCAACATCGATGAAACCCAGATCGCCAATATCGATACCATTTATAACCAATCCGTGATCGACCAGGGCCCCCTGTTCGACGTGTTGGCCCTCAATACCACCGGGGCTCAGGGGCTGGCCGTGCTGGGAACCGCCAAGCGCAACCAGCGCCGCTACATCGATAGCCTGCTCAACCGCGAAGACATTAAAACGCTCTTCCCGCGTGACCTCATGTTCCGCTGGTCGAAAGACCCGGCCAAGAACTACGATACGGGTGAATTCACGGATGATTTCGAACTGTACGGCATCAAACTGGGCCGCGACGGCAAGCCGGCCCTCACCGGCGACCACGTAGTGGACGCCAGCGCCAACCCCGACCCGCAGACCAACGAGGTGGCCGTCTCCCTGAAAATGGACAATACCGGCGCCAAGATCTGGGGCCAGCTTACGACCGAAGCCGCTCAGGACAACAACCGCGAGATCGCCATCGTCCTCGACGATGAGGTCGTATCCGCACCCCGGGTGATCAACCCCATCCTGACGGGCGACTCCCAGATCACCGGCAACTTCTCCATCCAGGAAGGCAAGGACCTTGCCAATATCCTGCAGATCGGCAAACTGCCGGCAGAAACCCAGATCATCCAGGAATCGCTGGTCGGGCCCTCCCTGGGGGCGGAAAATATCCGCAAGAGTACCGTCGCCCTGGTGGTCGGCTTCCTCGTCGTGCTGGGATTCATGATCTTCTACTACGCCGGCGGCGGTATCGTGTCCATCATCGCCCTGGTCCTGAACATCTTTTTCATCTTCGGGGCGCTGGCCTCCTACGGTACGGTACTGACCCTGCCGGGAATCGCCGGTATCGTACTGACCATCGGTATGGCGGTCGACGCCAACGTGATCATCTACGAGCGTGTCCGTGAAGAGTTGCGGGACGGCAAGTCCCTGCTCATGGCGATCAGCGACGGCTTCAAGAACTCCTATTCGGCCATCATCGACGCCAACGTGACGACCCTGCTGACGGCCTTTGTGCTGGCCTACTTCGGCCTGGGCCCGATCAAAGGCTTCGCCGTCGTGTTGATCATCGGTGTGCTGGCCTCTCTCTTTACCGCCGTTCTGGTCGGCCGCCTGATCGTCGACTGGTGGACGAGCAAGGGCCGCAACATGACCTTCTCCACCGGCCTGTCGGAAAACGTACTGGCCAACCTGAACGTCGACTGGCTGGGCAAGCGCCGCATCGCTTATATGATCTCCGGAACACTGATCCTGGCGGGGCTGGCCTCCTTCTTCACCCGCGGCTTCGAGCTGGGGGTTGACTTCAAGGGAGGTTACTCTTACAATGTAACTTTTGAGGGCAGCCAGGCCGTCGATGCGCCCGAACTGCGGCAGGCCCTGGCGGTGGCTTTCGAAGGCAATACGCCCATCGTCAAGGCCGTCGACACGGAAAATACTTTTAATGTGGTGACCGATTACCTCATCGACGACGACAGCGAAGACGCTGCCGACAAGGTGATGGCCCAGCTGTACGAAGGGGTGAACAGCGTCGCCGGTGGAAATATTGACTTCGAGCAATTCAAAGCTCCGGACGGGGAAGGGACACACGTGACCAGCTCCAGCAAGGTAGGCCCCACCATCGCGGATGACATACAGACCAGCGCTTACTACGCGGCGATCTTCGCCCTCCTGCTGATCTTCCTCTACATCTTTATCCGGTTCAGCAAGTGGCAGTACAGCCTCGGCGCCGTGGCGGCCCTGTTCCACGACACCCTGATCACCCTGGGCGTCTTCTCCCTGTTCCATGGCGTACTGCCGTTTACCCTGGAGATCGACCAGGCCTTCATCGCCGCCATACTGACCGTGATCGGTTACTCGATCAACGACACCGTGATCGTGTTCGACCGCATCCGGGAGTACCTGAACAACTACACCAAACGGCCGAAGGAGGAAGTGATCAATATGGCCATCAACAGCACCATGAGCCGTACCCTGATCACCTCGCTGACCACATTCTTCGTGGTGGCGGTACTCTTCGCCTTCGGCGGCGCCAGCATCAAGGGCTTTGCCTTTGCGATCCTGGTCGGTATCCTGGTCGGTACTTACTCTTCGGTCTTCGTCGCTACCCCGATCATGGCTGACCTGACCGGCGAGCTGGAAGCCCGCGTTTCTAAAAAAGAGAAGAAAGGCTTTTCCAAAGCTGCTTCTTCAGCACGATAG
>JAGFJE010000051.1 GCA_024103175.1 Phaeodactylibacter sp. | reverse complement strand
GTGATCAATACCGAATTCCGCGGCAGCAGCGGCCTGGGCAAACGATTCGTCAATCTGGGCGACCTGCAGTGGGGCCAGGCCATGCACCACGACAAGGTCGACATCACCCGCTGGGCCATCGGGCAGGGCATCGCCCGGGAAGGAAAGATCGGGATATGGGGCTGGTCGTACGGAGGATATGCCGCGGCAGTAGCCATGGCTTTTGCGCCGGAGCTCTACGCCTGCGGCATATCTATGTACGGCCCAACCGATATGGAAGCTTTTCTGCGCATCCCCTTTACCGACAGCCCGCTGTGGCGCAACCGCGTGGGCGACCCCCGCCGGCCCGAAGGGGCCCGGCTGCTGCGGGAGCAGTCTCCCATCAACCACATCGAAGACTTTCGCAAGCCCATCCTGCTGACCACCGGCGGCAAGGACGGCCGCGTACCCCAGCGGCAGGTCGACGAGTTCGCCGACGCCCTCGACGCCGCCGGCAAGGACGTCATCTATTTCTACTACCCCGAAGAAGTGCACGACTACCGGGAGCCCGGCAGCTGGATCTCCTTCTGGGCCATCGCCGAACAGTTCCTCGCCCAAAACCTGGGCGGGCGCTACCAGCCGGTGGGAAGGGACCTGGAGAAAGGGGATTATAAGGTGGTGTATGGGCGGCAGTTTATCGGGCAGTTGGAGTGAGGGATTTTTGATGTGCGATGTTTGATTTTTGATTTTTGATTTGGGATTTTTGATGTGCGATTTTTGATTTGTCCATTGCAGGCTGCACAGCGCCGCGGCGGCTCTATCCGGGCACATCATACATCAAAAATCAAACGTCAAAAATCAAAAATCTTAACAAGTTCAATTAAAAGAACCAATATATTGATCAAAATGCCAATCTCCTCTCTTTACTTCTACCTCCTTCTCCCCCTGGCCCTGTTCAGTTGCCGGCAGGCCCCTTCTCAGTCCGTATTGCAGCTGGATGCTGAGCACCAGGTAGTTTTTCTGGACAGCCTGCAGGCCGCCGGCGCTATTGTGCAAGACGAGGCGGAAGGTTTTTTCGAAAAGGCCAGCCCGCTGGACATGGCCATACAGATGGGGCGGCCGCTGCCCGACTCCTTCCACCGGAAGGAACTGTTGAAGGACTACCGGGCTTTTCTGCGACGCGATGTGGAAAGTTTCAACGAGGAAGAACAGGAACTACTGAGGGAAGCCTTCCGCAAGGCTTTTCTATTGACGGAAAAACTCAAACCCGGCCTTTTTCCGGATGCCATCGGGCTCATCAAAACCAAGGAGCTGCACTACGGCCCATCCGTATACTATACCCGGGAGAACCACATCATTATACCCAAAAACGAACTCGAGGAGCGGAACATGGGCGGGCTGGTGCAGGTCATGCTGCACGAGGTGTTCCACATCTACTCGCGGTATCACCCCAATGAACGGGAGGAACTCTATCGCCTGATCGGCTTCGAGCCGCTTGACGGGCCCTTGGTTTTTCCGGACAGCCTGGCGCGCCGGCTGCTGCTCAACCCCGACGGTATCAGTATCGACTACGCCATCACCCTGGAAGTGCCGGGAGACAGCCTGGCAGTGCGCGCCATTCCGCTGATCGTCTCCGCTCAGGCCAATTACAGCCCGGCGCTGCCTCAGTTCTTTGCCTACCTCGATTTTCAGCTCTATCCCATTGAGGAAACGGAGGAAGGCTACCGGGTAGTTACCCGGGGCGGCCACCGCAGCCCCCTGCCTTCGCCCACTCGAATCCCCGGCTTCTTCGAGCAGATCGGCGACAATACGGACTACATCATCCACCCCGATGAAGTGCTGGCGGACAACTTCGTCTTCCTGGTGCTGGCGCAGGCCGGGGAGGAGAGTTTTGCGCTGTCGAATTATTCGGAGCGGGGAAGGGGAGTGTTACGCGGGATGAGAAAGATTTTGACGAAAAAATGATTGCATCAAATTGTTTTAAAAACTTGCTTTAAATAACATTTTGTTTTAAATTTGCTTTCATCTGCACACAGCAAGTATAGATGGCGTAGCCTGTTCTGAGCCGCGCCAGGTATTATTTTAAAACAAAATAATCGGTTATGAGCACCTCTACCGATAAAGTAAAAGGCTACCTTCAGCGCAACTGGTTCAAAATCGGCATCGCTCTCATCCTGGTGTTCGTCGCTCTGAAGAAGGACCTCAGTTTCCGGATCAACCTCAACAGCCCGGTGCGGCTGGAGCAGGCGCCGCCGCAGCGGCCCTCCACGCCGGCGCGGCAGCAGGAGAAGGCCCCGCCTCAGGAACGCTATACCGAGAACAGGCAGCAACCTGTGGCGACTACCGAATCTCCTGCCACGGAGCGGTTCGACTTCAGCGGCGCTGCCGAAAGCCGGCGGGAGGCCCTTGCCGTCGACCGCCTGGCCCAGGTAGACGAGGCAAGGATACGGGCCTATATCGAGCGCTTCGGCCGGGTGGCCGTCAGCGAGCAGGAAAAGTTCGGCATCCCGGCCTCCATCGTCATCGCCAATGCCCTGCTGCACAGCCTGGCCGGCACTACGGAGCTGGCCGGAGCCGGCGCCAACAACCACTTCGCCATCCCCTGCACGCACGACTGGCAGGGGCCGCAGCACACCTACAGCGGCCAATGTTACCGGAAGTATGAAAACGCCTGGACCAGCTTCCGGGACCACAGTTTCTACATCACCACCGGCTCGTACGCCCACCTGCGGCAGCTTTCGGCTACGGATTATAACGGCTGGGCGGAGGCCCTGGAAAAGGCGGGCTTCTCCCGGGAAAAAGGCCTCGCGCGCCAGCTCCTGAAAGTGATCGAAAGGTATGGACTGGAGGAGTTGGGCCGGCAGTAGGGAGGAGAGATGGTTGAATGGTTGGATGGTTATATTGTTATATTGTTATACTGCTGCCGGAAGAAGCGCCTTCTATGGGGACGTGGGGACGGCCAAGTAGCCATAGAAACAACATAGCAATATAACAATACAGCAATCCAACCATCGACAAGCGCATAACACGATCATCAGGAACTGCTGCAACGAGCCACCAGTGCGCCAACCGCACTCCCGGAACCCCTACTCCGTCTCTACCCCTTCCAGCTCGTGTTTGTAGTAATCCACGCAAGCGCCGTAGACCCATCCCTGCTGGCCCTTCCGGGTTTTGACTTTGACCCATGGCTCGTTGGCGACGAGATTTTCGCCGAGCCGGATCTCCTGGGTGGAATCCGATACTTCGCCCAGGAATTCCACTTCCTCGAACAACTGCAGGCGGCTGATGATGCGGTGGTTGAGGCCGGGGCCGGAGCGCATATTCACCCCATTGACCGTAATGTAGAGGATGGGCACCCGCACTTTTTCAACATAAGGTTCGGGGTTGATGGGCTTAATGGTGGTATCCAGGGGGGTAATATCGGCCGTAATGCGCTCCAGAGAATCGGCCCGGGCTTGTTCGGCCTCTTCGAAAGCCGCCTGCTCCCGATACCGGCGTTTAGTGCTGCTGCATTTGGACACTGCCCACATCAGGAAGCCAACGAAAAAAATACCGATCACAAAAATTTCCACTTTGGGTAGCAGGCCTGGTTTTTTGCTCATAGACAAATTGTTTTGGGGATATGAATTTTTTTAAAAATCTCCGTAAATTAGCGGCTCTGCGAGTCGATTCATGTCGAAAAGAACAGGCGCTCTTTCCAGGCTCCTTTTGAAGTAACGCTTTTCATTTTTCTCACAGTAACGTATCACGGACACCAAAAGGCTGCCGCCGCTTCCGGCTTCCGCCCGGTATAAAGGTAGAAAATCCTTTAGAAAACCGGGGAACGGGATCCGCCGGTTTGGTGGCTGGCCAGCCGCAAGTTACACTTTTGCACGATGCCCTC
Source organism: Phaeodactylibacter sp. (assembly GCA_024103175.1). Taxonomy (GTDB): domain Bacteria; phylum Bacteroidota; class Bacteroidia; order Chitinophagales; family Saprospiraceae; genus JACJXW01. Next base: position 18,477 of record JAGFJE010000051.1, on the reverse strand, counting down.
AGGTGTTGCCGCATCGGGGGCATCAGGATCATTAAAGAACTCAAACCCAATGGAGGATTTACTGTACAAAGTAGCCATCACGCTGATCCCCAGCGTCGGGCCGGTAACTACCCGCAACCTGGTCAGCTACTGTGGGGGAGTGCGGGCGGTCTTCGAAGCCCGAAGACGGGAGTTGCTCAAGATACCGGGAGTAGGCCCCCTTACTGCCGAAAATATCATCAACCAGAACGTACTCGGACAAGCGGAGGAGGAGTTGAGGTTTCTGGAAGACAACGGCATCCAGGCCCTTTTCTACCTGGATGAAAGCTACCCCAGGCGGCTGCGGCACTATCCCGACAGCCCTGCGGTACTGTATTACAAGGGCCAGGCCAACCTGAACGCTGAGCGCATCGTGGCCATCGTCGGCACGCGGCGCCCGTCCATCCACGGCATACACACCTGCGAAGAGCTGGTGGAAGGGCTGAAGCCCTACGGTGTGGTTATCATCAGCGGGCTGGCCTATGGGATAGACATCACCGCCCACCGCAGGTGCCTGAACCTCGGCATTCCAACCATCGGCGTGCTCGGCCACGGCCTGCGCCGCATATATCCGCCCCAGCACCGGCAGGTGGCGCTGGGGATGGTGCAAAACGGGGGGCTGCTGTCCGAGTACCCCAGCCATACCCTGCCCGACCGCGAGCACTTCCCCATGCGCAACCGCATCATCGCCGGCCTGTGCGACGCCCTGATCGTAGTGGAGACCAGGCGCAAAGGAGGCTCCATGATCAGCGCTCATATTGCCAATGATTACAACAAGGACGTCTTCGCCGTCCCCGGCCGGATCAAAGACACCTGCTCGGAAGGCTGCAACCACCTCATTAAAATCCACAAGGCCGCTCTGGCCGAAAGCGCCGCCGATGTGGCCTACATTATGCGCTGGGAAGAACCCGGCAACCAGAAGGCCATACAGCAACAACTGTTTGTCGAACTGACGGAAGCCGAAAAAATAGTTGTAGATTTACTAAACCAGTATGAGGCCATTGGCATTGATCAATTGTCCGGCGCCCTCCAACTGGCCAACAGCCAGATGGCCAGCCTGCTGCTGGAACTGGAATTCAAAGGTATAGTACGCGCCCTGCCGGGAAAGCGCTATGTTTTGGTTTAAAATGAACACAAGATACGATATGGCCTTTCACTCCATCTTTCTCGCTTTTCTGCTGAGCTTCTTGCTCTCTGATACAACCGGAGAAATGCCCGCTCCACCCAAGGCCCGCAACATCATCCTGATGATCGGCGACGGCATGGGCATCTCCCAGGTCAGCGCCGGCATGTACGCCAACGGCAACAAAACCAACCTGGAGAAATTTTCCGTCACCGGCCTGCAAAAGGCCACCGCCTCCGACAGGCTGATCACCGATTCTGCATCGGGTGGCACGGCCTTGGCCTGTGGCGTAAAGACTTACGTAGGCGCCATCGGCGTCAATACCGATACCATGCCGGTGATCAGCATCCTGGAAGAAGCCGAAGCCCGGGGGATGGCCACCGGTATGGTGACGACCTCCTCCATCACCCACGCCACCCCGGCAGTATTCATCGCCCATGTCAAATTGCGCAACCAGTTCGAAGATATAGCCGCCAGTTTTTTAAAAACAGAGATCGACCTGTTCATCGGGGGTGGCAAGAAATACTTCAACCGCAGAATAACCGACAACCGAAACCTCATTCATGAACTGGAAAAAAAAGGCTATTTCGTCTCTGACTACCGGCAGCAGCCACTGGATGAGATCGTGCCCCTGGCCCAAAAAAACTTCGCCTACTTCACTGCCGACGCCGAGCCGCCGCCCGCTTCCAAAGGCAGGGATTACCTTCCCCGGGCCAGCAATATGGCCACTTATTTCCTGGACCGGCACAGCGGAAAGGACGGCTTCTTCCTCATGATCGAAGGCGCCCAGATCGACTGGGCCGGGCACGAAAACGACAACGATTACCTGGTCTCCGAAATGATCGACTTTGACGAAGCCATCGGCAGGGCGCTCAAGTTCGCGGAAAGGGATGGGCAAACCCTGGTCATCGTCACCGCCGACCATGAAACCGGCGGATACGCCATCAACCCGGGCTCCCGGATGGATTCGCTCATCACAGCCTTCACTACTGACAAACACACGGCTGCCCTAATTCCTGTCTTTGCCTACGGCCCCGGCGCCGAATACTTCCATGGTTTTTACGACAATACGGCGATCTATACCAAAATGCGCCAGGCTCTCGGGTGGGAGGAAAGGTGAGAAAGGGAAAGGCCCGGATCTTTGCCGGTTCGGCAAAGATCCGGGCCCACAAACTTAGTTCAGCTGGAAGCTGACGATGATGCCCCCGGAGGTATCCGTCCGCGGAAAACCCGCTGAAGTCTTCGGCACCGTTCGCCGGTAATCGAAGAACAAGCGCAGGGAGAGCCGCCGGTTGAGCTGGTACTCCGCTGAAGGAGAAATGCTCAACGTGTAATTACCCCGGGTCGGCTCGATAATTCCCTGGTCGAGGCGGTGCGCGAAGGTGACATCATCGCGCAGAGAAAAGTTGAAGTTGATATCCAGGTCCTTACCTTGCAAACCGCGCCCGCGCGGACCCCGGTTATTCCGCTGGTTGGGGTCCTGAGGCTGATCCTGCTCCTGGCCGCGGCCTCCTCTCCCCTTCTTCTTGTTGCTGCCGGTCAGAAACGGAATGTCGAGGTTGCGGATCAGATAACCGAAACCCAGGACGATCTCCTTGGTCTGCGTTTCATTCAACTGATAACTCACCGTACTCAGGGCCAACCCTCTTGATTTTTTGTAATCGACATTGAACGACATGCCGTTCTTCAGGGTAGCGTCGACGGCGATCAAGGGAGAGAAGGACTCCTGAATGACTACGTCGGAGATCTCCAGCCTCGGGTAGAAGTTGAAACTGGTCGTATCGATCGGTTCCGTATCCCGGTTTGCCAGGTAGGGCAGGCTGGAGCGGAAGTTGCTCACCGACAGGGTGGTCCGGTAGCCATGGGTCAGGGAGAAGTTCTGGAAGATGTCCTGGAATAAAGGTACGCGCGACAGGCCATTGTAGGTCAGGCGCCAGTTTACCTGTGGCATGACGTCAAAAATATCGAGATTGACCGAACGGGCATCCTCCCCGGTGTAGGCGGCCATAAAGGCGGGGATGAGGACCTCCTGCTGCGTATTGCCAAATCCGCGGGAATACCCCAGGTCCGCCAGGTTCTCATCCTCGTGCTCCCCGATGCCCAGCCGGTTGGAAATAATGACGCGGTTGGTTTCAAATTCCTTGAACAAGCCGATGATCTCATCCCGGCTGTCCTGAAACAGGGTCTGCATGGCAAAATAGGTCACCTGCATCTGCCCCACTTCAATGGGCACGGTATGCACCAGCTCTTTGACGCCATCAATAATCGAGGTGTCCTTAAAGGTCTCGGTGAAGGTCTCCGAATAACTCTTGTTCATCTCCAGGTCTATGCGAAAATCCCGGAAGGGCTCCACCGTCGCCCGTACATCGTAACTCTGAGTGTACTGCTGAATAACCTCCTGGTTCTGGAACACGCTGCCCGTGATCCAGTCTGAATTCTCGCGCAACCAGTCCCCTTGTATATTGTTGGGGTTGGGGTTGAAGCGCTGGTCTTCCGTCAGGTTGCGTATGTTGGGCTGCAGGCCGGCGACGAAGTCCCATCCGGGAGATTCAAAGTTGGTCATGCCCAGGAGGCCGGAACGAGGCAGATAGCCGGGAACGGAGGTCGACATCTGTTCCGAGTAATTGAAACGCACCCGCCGTACGGCAAGCAACGGCCGGATGATAACCCGCTCCACCGCACTGGGTTGGCCGTCCCTCTTATTCTTGTCCTTCTTATCCTGCCCGTCATCCTTCTCATCCGCCTGCCCACGCGGATCCCTTCTTTGGCCGGGAGTGGGCCGCCGGCCCTGGTTTCTGTTGCCGCCCCGGTTGATCTTCTGCAGGTAGGGCACCTTGTCGTAGAGCTTCTCCAGGTTGAGGTCGACGTTGCCGCTGCGGTTCTGGTTGTTCTGGATGAGGTTACCCAGAGAGTCTACGTTCAGGGCCGCCGCCGTCCAGTTATACCCCCCCGAGTACTGCGCCTTGGCGGTTATCCAGTCGCCGAAAAAGGGCAGGTACCGGAGGGGGAGGTTGTAACTGACATTCAGGTTGTGCTGGTAGTTTTTCGGGCGGCCGAAGTTTTTGATGTTCTCCCAGATGCTGTCCCGCCGGATTTCCCGGGCGCGGTCAAAGCCGAACTGCTCGATGAGGGCGGTCTCATCGGGCTCGTCGATCACCGAAGAATTCGTGGCGTTGAAATTGAACTTCAGCGATTTGGTAAGATCCCACTGCAGGTCGTAGTCGCGGTCCCACATGAACCGTTTATTGTAGAACGTCTTGAACCGGGGGTCGACATCCGTAAACCGGTAGCGGGTGGTCTGGAAACGCCGGTTCATCACCGAGCTGAAGCTGAAGGAGTTGGGCAGCGGGTTGAAGTTGATCTCTTTGATCAGCCGCAGCAGCTCGCCGTTGAGCTTTTTGAAAGGCTCGATGTATTTGGTCCGGGTACTGTAGGAATAATCGATCGCTCCGGTGTGCCGCTGCTCCTCATCGAACTCGATGATGGGGTCCTGATATTCGGTTTCCGTAAAGGAATAGGAGACGCTGAAGTTGGAAATATCCCAGGGCATGGGCGGTTTGCTGTTGTCGGCCCGTTCTTTCCGGACATTGGTCAGGTTGACGCTCTTCAGGGTAGTCACCTCCTGGGCCAGGGCCAGGATGGAATCCCGTTCCTGGCTGGTAGCGCTGTTGAGCTTGTCCTTGAGGGTGACATCCAGGTCGTACGGGTCGAACTCCGGCCGTTTGGTGGTATTCGAATACTGGGCGTAGAAAGGCAGGCGCAACCGCCATTCTTCCGGGAAGAACTTATCGAGGTTGAAGTTGGCGGCCAGGTCGATGCCGGTGATGCGCTCCCGCTGTCGTTCCTGCACTTTCTGGTCGATGGCGCCGAAGCCGATACTACTGATGTTTCCGGCGGCGGTTATGCTTCCGAAATCGGCCAGCTGCGCATCGATGCGGGCCGTGGCGGCGGCGCCGCCCCGCTCGTCCAGGCCGGTCAGGCGCATCTCATTGATCCAGACCTCGGCATCGTAAGGGATATTGTCAAAGTCATAATTGTTGCGGATACCCACCATCACTACCTTGACTTGCCCCACCGAGGGGTTCCCCAGTATCTTTAGTTTGGCCGTGGCCGAATCGTTGGCCGTGCGCATTTCTTTTTCAAAGAGGGCATTGAGGGGAATGCCCTGGGCATTCCGTTCCTCCTTCAGCCTCACGAAATCATCCAATACAAAATCGACCTCGTTCTCGGGGCGCCATACTTCCAGTTTGTATTCATCACTGTTGGGGCTTCCCATCAGTTGAGTGGAGTCAGACATCACCAGAGGCAGTTCGTATTCGTAGTAGTTGTTCCGGAAGTCGCTGCCGAGGCGAACGTAGAGCGACAGCGCCCCATCCGGCACCTTCATATTTTTCTCTTCGGCGTGCACGAACATCTTAAATCGCTCGTACACCCGCATATCCATATTGATGATCTTGAAAATGGCCCTTTCGTCCCCGTCACACAAGTCGCGCACATTGATGGCGAGCGACTGCTCATTCTGCAGGGCGCTGAAGACCCCCACCGACTGCTCGCGTTGAATGCCGGCCGGCAGGACGTAGTTGAAGGGCTGCCGCCCATTGTTTTCTTCGATATTGACGTTGTCGACGTTGAAGAAGGTGGAGTCCGGAGAACAAACCGGAGCGCCCGGGCCGCCGAGCTGGGAGAGGTCTCCCCGGTAGCGGCGCCACTGGTTGCGCACCAGCTCCAGGCGGGCAAAACGCAGAACCACCGGAGCGCGGAAGTTGTGCATGAACATCCGCATGAAACGAATAGACCGGAAATCCCGGATGCCGCCGACCGCCTTTTTCTCGGGCCCGTTAAGCGGGATCCGGAAGCGGTACCAAACCCGGTCTCCATCTACGCTCTCCCGCCGGTCGGTGATGAAAGGGGTGCGTTCCATATCCAGTTCGCGGGGGTTGTTGGGGTCGGCCAGAAGGGTCACCCGGTACTGGAAGTAGGATTCGGTCTCGTTCAGGGTGTTGTCCTGGTTGAGGTCTTCGGCGTCGGGGATGTTGGTGGCTGTTTGCCGGGTGTCCTGATTATCATTGGCGCGGGAGTTGCCCTGCGGGTTGTTGAAATCGCGGTAGCGCTGCAGCACGCCGTCCTGGTCCGAAAAGCTGGCGTCGCGGTAGTAGCGAAAATCGTCATAGGCAGGGTCTCGCTCGATGCTGGCCGCCGCCACCGGATTGGCGGAGCGGATGGCATTCAGGTAAGGCGCGTATTTCTCTCTTTCCCCGTCATTATCGAGGCCGTCGAGGCCGACGTCCTGGCGGGCCCTGGTTTCCCGGTCATTGTCGAAAGCGCGGACGATCTGCTGGGAGACCGGCACCCGGGCCCAGTTGGTATTATCGGTCCGCCGTTCCGGGTTGGCCGGGCCGGGCAGGCCATTCTCGAAGAAGATGCGGGAATCGCGCAGGATATCCTCCGAGATATTGCCCAGGTTGATGTACAGGTCGCCCTGCTTCAGTTCGTAATCCTGGGCGGGGTTGGCGGGGCTTCCCGGGTCCAGGAAAGGGCTGAGCATCCAGAATTCCAGGAACTCGATATTCGCCGTTTGAAAGTCGTTGGTGGTAAGGTCTCGCATGATGCCGCCCCATCGGGTCTGCGGGTCGCGCAGCACCATTGAATCTCCGAGGAATTCCACCCCCCGGGTGTAGCTGGGGTAGCCGTCGGGCGTATCGAAGTTGTAAGGCCCGCGTTCGTTTGGGTAGTACGCCAGGTCGAGCGTCTGAATGTTGGGCAGTTGGTCGGGAGTCAGCTGAAGGTTGGGAAAGACCTCCTGCTGGGGCACCTGGCTGGTGTAGGGGTTCTGGTCATCGCCGGAGCCGCGGGCGCCCGGGTCGATCCGGTACCAGTTGATGCGGGCGCGGTTGGCGCCATAGCGCAGGTCATTGACCAGGGCCGATTCCGGGAAGAGCGGGTTGTTGTTCTGCTCGTCGTTCTGAGGAGTACTGGCCAGGTACCAGCGGTTGGTCGGTATGCGCAGGTCGAAACTGCTACCGCTGCCTTCGAAGTCGTCGATATAGACGACGCCGCCCTTATCCCTCCTGTTCTGGTTGATAGCGCGGGCGTGGCCGGGTTTGAGAGCCGCCGCTTCCGCCGTCACACTGATGGACGACATCTCTTTGGTGGAAATGCCCGGGATGCCGTCTACAATGCGGGTCAGCCAGGGCGCCTCCCGGCTCATATTGAGGTCGAGGCCGAATATTTTGTTGTTGATCGGGTCGTCGCCCACGTTCACCTTCTGGGTGAAGGGGCGCTCGAAGAGCTGCAGGTAGGTCGCCCCGATGTTGAAATTTTCATCGAGTTCGTAATCGGCGCGCAGGCCAACCATGGTTTTGGTTTGAAAGCCGAACAGGGTGTTGTCTTCGAAGGAGACGTTTATCGGGACGCCCGATTGCAGGATGGCGTCATTGAGGATGCGCACCTTGCCGATGTTGTAATCCACCTCGTAGTCCTTGCCCTCCACCAGGCGCTGCCCTCCGGCGGTGACCGTCACCGACCCCTGCGGGATGTTGAAAGCGCCCAGAGAGATCTCCGATGAAACGCTGGATTTGTACTCGCCCCGGATAATGTACCGGTTCTGCTCCGCCGCTTCCTGGGCCAGGAAGAGGGTGGTTTCGTAAAGGGAGTCGTAGACATATTTACGCTCCAGCAATTCATTGCTGATGCTGTCGGCCAGGGTCCTCCCGAAGGGTTCCAGGACGGGGAACATGATGCGGCCGTTGCGCGGGTTGATGGTCACGCCCGGAACATAGTCGAAGATGCCGTCGGGCTGCGGGTCTCCCTGGGTATTGAGGTTATCGAGGTTGAAAACGCGCAGCAGGGGCTTGCCGGCAATGCGGGTTTCCGGCAGGAAGCGCTTCTGGCCGGCGCCGGGGTCGTCATAGAAAATATCGAGCCGGAAATCCTGCTGGTTGACCTGGAAAGCGCCGATGGAATAGACGTTCTTCATCATGAGGTCCCAGGTAGGCACGTCGGTGCGCTGGGTGGTGCTTTTCAGCATTTTGACAAAGAGCACTTTGGGGGTCAGGTCCATGGTATCGGTGCTCACCGTTCCGTTGTTGACCGACATTTCCCCCACGCGGAAGATGTTGCCGTTGTATTCGTATTCGAAAGCGACCCCCAGCACCTGGTCCGGCTGTACGTTGATGTTGACCGAGATAAAGCCCAGCTCCGGGTGGAAGGTGTATTCCGACTCGCGCAGCTTTCGGGCGCTGACCTTCTCGAAGTCGCGCGCCTGCTGCAGGCCGAATTCGGTTTGCAGGGTAGACACGGCCCTGTCGATATCCCGCACGGCCTCTCCCCGGCTGAGGATGCGGTTGTAAAGGTCGTTGGCGGCGTTATCGGGCAGGGGTTTGTTGTCGATGAGGTCGCGGCGGTTCCAGGTGGGATTGATCTCCACCTTATCGGGGCTTACCCGTTGCAGGGGTTCGCCCAGGTCGGCCAGGGCCACGATGTCGCGCACATCCGTCACCTCATTGCGGTCGTTGGTGATCCACACTTCCAGCTTTTTGATCTTGAATAGGGTGTTGACCTGGGGCAGGTTGCGCAGGGAGCGCTCGAAGTTATCCCGGTTGAAAAAGGTGAGCAGGAAGTGGCGGTTCTCGTCGTACTCATCGGCCCGCACCTCAAACTGCTGGATCTGGGCGCCGCCTTCCACCTGTATATTTTCCTGCTGGGACTTTTGCTGGGAAGCGATGGCCGTCAGGCGCAGGTGGCCGAACTGCAGCTCGGTTTTCAGGCCGAAGAGGCTCTGGGCGCCCTGGATGAGGTTGCCCCGCAGCGGCAGGCTGACGTTGCCGGCCTCGATCTTTTTGATGATGGCGTCTTCGTCAAAATTATCGCTGTTGTAATCCAGCTTGATCTGGTTGTCGAAATTGAAGGTGGCGTTGGTATTGTAATTGGTGGTCAGGTTGAGTTTTTCACCGATCTTACCCGTCACGTTCATGTTGATGTTCATGTCGAAGTCGAAGCCCCCCTGCAGGCGCTGTCGCTCCGTGAGGATGGGGTTGTCGACGCGGGAGAAGTCGACCCCGAAGGTGAGGTCGATATTTCCCTGAGGCCGTATATCGACGGTGGTGCCGCCGAAGAGGCGGTCCAGGAGGCTGTTTTCCACGTCAATTTTAGCCAGGGGGTCGAGGCTGCTGGCGCCCTCGCCGGAAGCAATGCCGGCCAGCCGGTTGAAATAAGCCCTTTCTTCCTGTTTCTGGCGAAGGTCGAAGTATTCATCGAAAGTCAGGAAAGTTGGAGGGCGAAAGTTGAAATCCCCGATCTGTTCCGTGATGATGTAGTTTCCGGTCTCCGGGTCATACTCGATATTTTTCTCGATGATGCTCGGGTCATCGAGGTCGAAGGGGTTATCCGTACCTTCGGTGACAAAATCGCCGAAGCGCTCATCGATATCCGGGATGGTATCGGCGGCGATGACGAAAGGAACGGCATAAGGATCATCCAGCAAAGCGCCATTTTCCGTGGCGTTGAGGGCAGAAGTCGCAATTCCAAATAAGAGACAGTAGGGTAAAAGTATTCTACTCATAGCTTTCAGCATGGGATTCGCGCATTTGGCAATTTTAGCTGCGCTCAATCAGTTGATATTCAAAGCTTTTCCTGTTCGTTTGGGTTTTATTCTATTTTTCACTTCCCTAAAACGCAGCAGGCCTGGCCTTTCTGCTGTCCATCCGGATTTTAACACATCAAGTATTTGGGAATATACCAGCCTCAAATGTCGCCGGGAGGCTGCACCTTCGGGCCGCCGGTAAGTGGGGCCGTAACTTCGGCTGGTTTGGATTGCTAAGAAAGCTCTTTTAATGCCAGCTTGATCAGTTCTTCGACGCCGGCAACACCAGGTTTTTCCTTCAGGGCTTTATTCAGGGCTTTCTGGGCATGAATACGGTTGAATTGTAAAGCCACTAAAGCAGATAACGCCTCTTCCCGGATTGTATTGTCCTGAGGGATGGCCAGGGCCGGCCCTTCACCCGAATCCTTAAGCATTTTGTCCTTGAGGTCCAGGATTGCGCGCTTGGCCGTCTTGGGGCCGATCCCTTTGATCCGCTTCAGGGTATTGACATCCTCGCTGATGATGGCGGCCCGCATTTCTTCGGGAGTCATAGAGGAAAGCATGAGCTGGGCCGTACTCGGCCCGATGCCGGAAACGGAGATCAGGTGAATGAAAAGGTTGCGCTCGGAGGCGTCGGCAAAGCCATAGAGGGTGTGGCTGTCTTCTTTGATATGAAGGTGTGTCAGAATTTTGACAGACTCCAGCTTTTCCACCTGGGTGTAGGTGTTCAGGCTGATGTTGATGTGGTAGCCCAGCCCCCCCGTTTCCACGACGATGAACGTCGGGCTTTTGTGTGTAATATTTCCCTTGATGTATGTGATCATATTTTTTGGCGCCAGGCTTCGGGTTAAAAAGGCCCGGCGATGTGTTTACGTGGGCAAGCCCTTTTCTTTTCAAAATGATTGCGAAGGTACAAAGATGAACGAGAAGAAGGAAAAACCGGCCTCAATTTTACCATACTCACCGCTGTAGGGTATACAGGTAGTAGTTTTCTCCTTTGAGGTTATACCGGTCAAAAGACTTCCAAAGCACCGCCCTGGGGTAACGGGCTTTGCCCAGCGGCCGGTTGGTTAGAATAACCAGCCCTCCAACATTCTTGTATTCAGCAAACAGGAACAGTTCCTGCTCCGGAGGCAGGTAGATCTTTTCCGTCCATTTAAAAAAGGAAAAGCGCTCCCCGTCGGGCAGAAAGTAGAACTGCCGGCCCGCATAGCCTCCCACCGGAGCGGCTTCAAATTTATTGATCGCTACCACCGGCACATTTTCCGGCACTTTTTCCCGGATGAACAGGCCCGCCTGCCGGGCATTGGAGAACGGGTGGTGGTACTCCTTGTAAAGCGCCATGGCATTATACCGCGCCTGAAATAAGAGGATTATGGCTAAAACCCCTATCTGAAAACGGGAAAAACGCCCCTTTTCAACCAGGTACAACTGCAGGCTGAAGAGAAAGAATACGAAGTACATTCCCCATTGGCGCACTCCTCCCGCATAAAAAGCAAACCCGAACAGCAGGAAGCCCACGGTAAAGAAAGTGAAAGTGAACAACACCCTTCGGTTTGGCAGAAAAAACAGGCCGAGAATAATCGCCACCAGAACGCTCAGGCCCAAGCCCAAAGTATTCACCCCGAATACATTGGTATCCGGAATGGCGCCGATCAGATAAGTATTGGCGAAAGCCCCCTGGAAAGTCTTGGCGATGGCCTCCTGGCTGAAAGGCTCGACAAAGGCAGCCTGTATGTTGCGCTCGCCGGAACGGGGAAAAACAGTTAGTAAAAAAGCAGCTACTCCAAAGAAAAGAGCGAGCCCAACCCGCCGCAGCGGCAGGTTCTCCCAGAGCGCCCGCCAGTTGCGGGAGGCCAGCTGCGGATAAACGAGGTACAGGTATAGGGCCGCCGCCATCAGCACCGCATATACCTCCGTCTGGCACAGCAGGAACAGGGCAACGGCCAGCGGCCAGGGGCGTTCCCGGTATTCCGGGGCCCAGGCGCAGCAGACAGCGCCCAGCAGCAGGACAAACGCATACCCCCGGCTAACGATCCCATATTCAAAGCAGGTGAAATAAGTGAACAATACGGCGATGCGCAACCACCAGGGGTACCGCTGCCGGAAAAACAGGGCCGCCAGCCCGGCCAGGGCCACCGGAAGATGGGCCAGCTGGATCAGTACGTCATCGGCCGCCAAACCGGAAAACGGGGCCCACAATTTCAGATAGAGGTACCAAAGGGCCGGATGCCCTTCGAAATACAGCGTGGAAAGCAGGGCCCAAAGGGATTGGTCGCGCGACAACAGCCAGGCCTGCCACTCGTCTTTCCAAAGCTCGTGGTACCGGAATTTAAAAAAAGTGAAGGCGATGGCAAAGGCGATAAAGATGCCTGCTTGTACCCACCGGTTTTTGACAGGATCATGCATTGAGGATACCAAAACCTGGTTGAAGGTTATATTTTTATGTTTTTGTCGTCGATAGCAATAAGGCCCTCTAAGGTACGAAAAGTCCTTCTGTTTCAGAACACGATCTCCGTCGGCGCCAATTATTCTCTGGCCGTTCGTTGGGAAAGCCATCGTAATGTTTAACTTCGCTTCGGCAAATTTATAGGGCCTATATTACCTTTCAACGCCCAAAAAAATCTATTTTGGCATAGTTTTGCTGAAAAAAACGGATCGATTAATGGCGAAAGCTGATGCGTTGGGCATGGATGGACAACCGAGGCTACTGGGGCACCCTGCTGGCCTTTTTGTGTTGTTTTTCACGGAGTTATGGGAGCGCTTTTCCTATTTCGGCATCCGCGGCATTCTCGTCCTTTTCCTCGTTGCCCAGACCACAGGGAACAACCCGGGGTTCGGCTGGAGCAACCAGGAAGCCCTTGCGCTTTACGGCTGGTATACGATGCTGGTTTATCTGGCCGCCATCCCCGGCGGCATCCTGGCCGCCCGCTGGCTGGGCCAGCGCCGGAGCGTACTCGCCGGGGGGCTGATCCTCTGCCTCGGTTACGGGCTGCTCGTTTTCGATGGGGCCGGCGCCTTTTACACGGGGCTGACACTGGTCGTTCTGGGCGTGGGCTGCCTCAAACCCAACATCACCGGGATGGTGGGGGCCTTGTACTCGCCGGATGACGACCAGAGAGACATTGGTTTTACCATATTTTATATCGGCATCAACGTTGGGGCCTTCCTGTCTACGCTGGTTGTCGGCTGGGTTGCTGTGCGCATAGACTGGCACCTGGGCTTTGGCCTGGCGGGGCTGGGCATGCTGGCCGGGCAGGCCGTTTATATTTTCGGCGGAAAATACCTGAAAGGAGTTGGTGAACCGCCGGAACGGAATAACCCGGAAGGCGGCGCTGAGCCGGCGGGAAGCGCGCAGGCCCGGCGCACTGCCCTGCTGGCCGTTTCCGCAGTGATCCTCATTTCCGTGCCCTTTCTGCTTACCGGGCGGCCCGCCGCCTTCTTCATGGTTGCCTTTCTCGGCCTCATAGCCGGGCAGGCCATTGCCATGTACCGCGAATCCGCTCCCCTGGAGCGCGACCGCCTGCAAGCCGTTTTTTTCACCCTTCTCCTCCTGGTGGTTTTCTGGGGGGCGTTTGAGCAGGCCGGGGGCCTGATGAACCTCTTCGCCCAGCAAAAAACCGACCGGATGCTGGCGGGCTTCGAAGTGCCGGCGCCCTGGTTCCAGTCGCTCAACCCTCTATATATCATTCTTTTTGGAACGCCGGTCGGCCTGGCCTGGCTGTGGTGGAAAAGGCAAGGCAGGGAAGCCTCCCCCCTGTTTAAAATGGGGCTGGGCACGATCATCATGGGGCTGGGTTTCCTGTTTATGACAGCCGCCTCGGGAGAGTTCGAAGCCAGGGGCGAATCCGCTATGTACTGGCTGGCGCTGGCCTACCTGCTGCTTACCCTGGGCGAGCTCTTTGCCTCCCCGGCCGCGCTGTCCTTTATCACGAAATTGTCACCGCCCCGCTATTCCTCAATGGTGGTGGGGTTCTATTTTGCGGCGATAGGGCTGGGACATAAGCTGGCGGGGACACTCGGCGAAGCCGCTCAACATCTCGGCGATTTTGCGATATTTGCAGGCATTGCCGCCAGTTGTGTGGCCATTGGCCTGCTGGCGCTGCTCCTCCTCCGGCCGTTGAAACGGCTGGCCCACGGAGCGGAAGGGCTGCCGGGCAGCCACTTCGAAGAGCAGGAAGGTTTCGAGCTGGCCGACCAACCGGAAGCGGAGGAGGAATGGACGGAAAAGAAGCCAGGATCTTAACCGAAAAATATACGGATCATTTTATCGGCATTGCTGTAACTAACAAACTCAATAAACGAAAAACTTATGGATTTCGCATTAGGTTTACTCATTTTCGGCTGGGTGTTCGTCCTGATCTGGGTGCCGCTGGTGGTCTATTCCCAGAGAAAGATGCACCCCGAGGCGCTCTTTACGCTCTTCTTTGCAGAATTGTGGGAGCGGTTTTCCTTCTACGGGATGCGCGCCATCCTGATCCTGTATATGACTAAAGTTCTGTTCGACCAGATGCTACAGGGAGAGGCCGACGCCCGGGCCTATGGCATTTATGGCGCCTACAACGCCCTCCTTTACGCTTCGCCCCTCATCGGGGGGATGCTGGCCGACCGCATCATGGGGTTCCGGCACGCCATTATCACCGGCGGCATTTTTATGGCTGCCGGACAGTTCGCCCTGGCCACCACCGCCGGCAACGACCTGGGAGAAACCCCCTTCTTCCTGGGGCTGGCGCTGCTCACCATAGGCAACGGTTTCTTCAAACCCAACATTTCCAGCTTCCTGGGCACCTTCTACGACAAGAACGACACCCGCAAGGACAGCGCTTTCACCATTTTCTACATGGGTATCAATATCGGCGCCTTCCTGGCCCCGCTGACCTGTGGTTACCTCGCTCAGCGGGTCGACTGGTCGCTGGGCTTCCTGGCGGCAGGCCTGGGTATGGTGCTGGGCGTTATCGTCTTCTGGCGCAACATGCGCAAATTTGGTGAAAAAGGCACGCCGCCCGATCCCGTCGATTACCGCGCCCCCTGGAAATTCGGCCTTAGCAAGCAGGTGCTCATCATCCTGGCTTCTCTGGCAGTGATCCCGGTATTTTCGCTTCTGATCAATGCCGAACAAGTTACAAACGGCATTCTCCTCGTGGGCGGTTTAGGGGTGATCGGCTATTTGATCTATACCTCTCTTACCGCGGAGGATAAAGAGGAAGGCCAGCGCATGATCGTCTTCATATTTTTGTTCTTCTTCCACATGGTCTTCTGGACGCTGTTCGAACAGGCGGGCGGTTCGCTCAACATCCTGGCCGACCGCTACGTCAACCTGCACGGCATGGAGGCCTCCCAGTTGCAGTCCCTCAACCCCTTGTACATCATCCTGCTGGCCCCGGTCTTCTCCTGGATCTGGACCAAGCTCGGCAAGGCCAACCGGGAGCCGCGCACCCCGATCAAGTTCTTCCTCGGGTTGCTGCAGATGGCGCTCGGCTATTTCATCATCGTCTGGGGTATCCGTTCGGTCCTTGGCACCGCCGATGCCGGCACCCTCGTCCCGATCATCTTCCTGCTTGGCATGTACCTGTTCCACACTACCGGCGAACTGAGCCTTTCTCCGGTCGGCCTTTCGGTGGTCACCAAGCTGTCGCCGGCAAAAGTGGTGGGCTTTGTGATGGGCGCCTGGTTCCTTTCTATCGCCTTCGCGCATAAGATCGCCGGCGAGCTGGGCAAACTGATCGCCTCCCCCGGCGAAGGGGCCACCTCTTCGGCAGCCCTGAAAGCCTACGCCGATGTGTACCTGACCTGGGGAGTTTACGTGGTGCTGGGCTCCGCCCTGGTGCTGCTGCTCCTCTCCCCCATCCTCAAAAAGTGGATGCACGGAGTACATTGATCCTGGTTCATGGTTTTGGGAACGCTGCCGTAGAACGGTGGGGTTCCCAAAACCATGAACGCAAAAGAGGCCGGCGGCGCAATGCCGCCTGGCCTCTTTTTTTTGGGCGGGCTACTTTTACTTTTACTGGACTTTTAAGCGGTCCGTCCGGTCAGGGCCGTGAGGCGAGGTGACATCTTTTTGCCCCCAGATCCTGGCGATTAAGCCTGTTTCGGCGGATTGAGGGGCAAAAAAGGTGTCATCTCACTTCGCCACATACTGTTGCCGCCCGGCCTCTTTTTTGGGCCGGGCTATTTTTGGATATTTACGCACCACTTGAAAGTGGTACGTCCGGTCAGGGCCGGATGTCCTGTTGTTTCCACTTATCCAGCACCGGGCATTGATTGAACATAGGGTCGATGTCGATGTAAGTGGCGTCGACCTTATCCTTGATCCAGCTGCTGATGAACTCGCTCTTTTTGGATTCGATCGCGGCTTGCTGGATCTTGGAGTAATCCTGCTTCAGGTTGGCCTTGTGGGGGCTGGTCCGCGACTGCAGTTGCACGATGCGGTAGTAGGTTTCTCCCACCTGGTCCCGGAATTCAAAAGGGGCGGAGATGCCGCCGACGTCCATGGTGTCGATGGTGAAGTAGATGTCGGGCTCCAGGTCGCCGATCTCGAAGAAGGTGTTGCCGGTGGCGGGGTTGACCATGCGGCCGTCGTTGTTGTAGCTCTGCATATCCTCGTTGGAGTAGAGCTTCACGGCCTGCGAAAAAGTCAGGGAGTCGGCCAGGAGGAGTTGGCGCACGGAGTCCAGGTGCATTTCGGCTTTTTCCAGGTCGGCCTCCGTAATATCGGGCTTGATAAGGATATGGCGCACGTGGATGGAGTTTCCGCGGCGTTCCAGCATCTGAATGATGTGAAAGCCGAATTCGGATTCGATGACCGGAGAGATCTCATTTTTTTCCAGCTTGAAAGCCGCCGCTTCGAACTCCGGGACGTACTTTCCGCGCTTGGCCCAGCCCAGGTCGCCGCCGCTGCGGGCGGAGCCGTCGTTGGAGTGCTTGGAGGCCAGCTCCGCAAAGTCCTCGCCATCGAGGATGCGCTGCCGGATGGACTCCAGCTTTTCTATGGTCTTTTGCCGTTCTTCGGGGTTGACTTTGGGTTTGTAGACGATCTCTCCGACTTCCACTTCTGAGTTGAAGTAAGGCAGGCTGTCCGGAGGGATGGAATTGAAGAATTTCTTGACCTCGGAGGGGGTAACCGCCACACTGGCCATCACCTGGGAGCGCATGCGGTCGGCCAGGATCTGATTTCGGAGGTCTTCGCGAAACTGCTCCTTGACCTCATTGATGGTTTGGCCGTAGTAGTCCTCAAACTGGCCCACATCATTGTTCATGAAGCTCAGGATACGCTCGATACGGGCGTCGAGCTGGGCTTCCACTTCTTCATCCGATATTTCAATGCTATCCAGCTTGGCCTGGTTGACCAGCAGCTTGGAAGCCATCAGCTGGTCCATAATGTTGCACCGGGCGCCCTCCGGCAATACGCCGCTCTGGGCCTCCATCAGGGCGAACTGCTCTTCCACTTCGGAAAGCAGCACCAGCTCGCCGCCAATAGTGGCCACCACCTTATCGATGACCTCGCGCTGCGCCAGGCCGCCGGGGCCAAAAACGATCATTGCCAGGATTAGGCTATACAGTATCTTCATCAGTTTTTCTCTTTTCTTTTAAACCTTTACTAATAATAGGTTTGTATATTGTTTCTCCGCAGCTCCCGCTGGTACATGGCGTCGATGGTTTCCTCGAGCAGCTTCTCGCGGCGGCTGCGGAGTATCACTTTGCGCGCCTGATCCTCGATATACCCCAGGGGAGCGATATCTTTCCGGTTTTTCACTTCGAAGACGCGCAGATAATACTGATATTCATTGTCCCGCTGGGAGAATTCCTGCTTGGCGCTGACATTATCCGGCGTCAGGGTGCCTTTGGGCATCTCCATGGCGATGTCTTCGACCTTGTACCAGGTGCTGTCTTCCAGCACATAAGTATCGGCATGCGCCGTGCAGTATTCGATCAGCTCTTCCAGGGCGCCTTCGTCATCGCTGTTCCACAGCCGGCGCAGCTTATCCAGATCTGCTTCATCGGCCGGCACCTTGATAAAATGGCAACGCATGATGGGGGTCTCCAGTTGATACTGCCCCTTATTGGCTTCGTAAAATGCCATGAGTTGCTCCTGAGTGACCACCGAATCCAGGTTTTGCTCAACAAGGGCCTTCTCGTAATTGTGCCGGATGAGCGAAGCCCGGTAATCGCGAACCAGCTTATCGATATTGAGGTCGCTGGGTATATTCTGCTCGGCTTCATTGAGCAACAGCGCTTCGCGCACCCAGCGGTCTACATAAGCCTGGATGATCACGAGGCTGTCGCCGCCCGTCGTCCCCTCGGGAAACATCCCGTCCAACTCCGTGAGATACAGGGTTTTGTTATTCACCTTAGCCAGCAGCCGCCCCTGTTCTTTCTCCTGTCCGCCGCCGCCCGAACAGGAAGCGAGCAGGAGAAGGAGGAGCAAGGCAAGGGCTGGAAATCGAAGTCGGAAGTTTACCCGGCTGAGGGACGAAGACGGGCTTGCCCGGCCGAGATACGAGGACGGGGCGGAAGGCAGAAGGCGGAAAAATGGGCGCACGACATCCACCGGGAACCTGCTTCCGATTTCCGATTTCCGATTTCCGAATTGTTCAAAAAGTTTCCACTTACGCATATTCAGGCCACTAGTCTTCATTACTTCACCAGGTTGTCAAATACTTTCTGGTTGATGTCCACTTCGTATTCCTTACGCAGCTCTTCAACCCACTGGCTTTCCAGATAGTCCTGATAATCAGCTACGACGTAGCCGCGGGCT
>JAGFJE010000762.1 GCA_024103175.1 Phaeodactylibacter sp. | reverse complement strand
CGAAAAACATACTGCCCCGAGTCATCCCCCTTCACATTCAGCGGCTTGAAAACTGGTATCTGCCTTTCTTCGGTAGCAACCCGCACGGCTTCGATCACCTCAGTAGCCAGCTTTTGCACGCCCACGTCTTCCGCATTATCGCGCAATAGTTTCAGCAGCTTCTCTGCAAACGGGCTGTTCTCCCCCGGCTGGCCATCCAGCGCGCGCTCACGGCTATGGCTGGCGGCCAGGCCCCAGCGGGAACGCTTGTGCTCGTAGCCGGGGCGCACCGACTTGTAGGTGGCGAAGAGGGAGCCGGAAAAGCAGGCGTCGACGATGACGAAGGTGTGAAAGCTGTTGATGGCGTCCAGGCGTGCTTTGATCTCAGAGGTGGAGATGAACTCCCATTCATTGGCCGGCTGCGCCTCCACCGGGACCCAGTAGCCAATGCTGTCTTCCACCTCCCCGTGACCGGAGAAGTAGAGGAGCAAATTGTCTTCCGGGCCGACGCGCGTTTTCAGTGCTTTCAGCTTAGCGTGAATGCCGGCGCGGGTGGCCTCGCCATTGTAGAGCGTAGTAATGTTTTCGGCTTCAAAGCGGTATTTCTCCAGCATCACCCCCACAAAGTCCTGCGCATCCTTCACGCAGTTGTTGAGCTTCGGGCAGTGGGCATATTCATCGATGGCGATCACCAGCAGGTGGTTCTTGCCGTTGGGAGCGCTCATCGCTTCCTGCTCGAATCCGGTTCCTTTGTATGGGGTGGCCACTTGGCGTTTTTTTCAAATATAATACTTTCTGAGGACAGGATGACAGGATTTTACATGATTAACAGGATAGCCCGCAGAGAAGGACAGGATGACAGCCTGCCTACTGAATCAAAAGCCGATAGGAATTTACCCTGTAAAGTAGCTTGCTATACCTCACAGGGTAAACAGGATGGGTAATGCTATTAGATACCCACTCCAAGCCTGATGAACCTTTTCAATGGCGATAATTGTTCTTATCTTACAACTATAAAAGATCGCATGGCTATGTTATTAGAAATACCTGACCACATTGCAAAACATATTGCGCTGAACCAACGGGAACTGACTCTTGAGTTTGCCATTTTTCTTTACCAGCAAGAGGTTCTCTCCATGCGCGCCGCTGCTGATTTTGCCCAGCTTTCCTGGGTGGAATTCGAACGAATTCTCGCCAAGCGAAATATTGTGCTTCACTATTCGGAAAAAGACCTGGATGAGGATCTCAAAAAACTCGAAAACTGAGTAAGTGACCTGTAAATCCTGTCATCCCGTCATCCTGTCCCATACCGCTCATCCCGCTTATACGCCAGCCGCTCCATCCTGAGCACCTCCATACTCGAAAACCCGAATTCCTCCACCACCTTCCCCTCGATCTTATAAATACCCTTGCCTCGAAAAGGAAATGTCTTCAAAAACTCCGGAAAGTGCACCGTGTCGAAGAAATGCCCGTCCTGCCCGAGCCAGCAGCCGAAGGCCATCAGCTGGCCCTTGCTCGTGCGCACGTCCTTTTTGCAGACGTAGTACCCCAGCACCCGGACGACGCGCCCCACGAAATCGCCCAGGCGGGCGGAGAGGGTGATGCAATCGGCGCAGTGGCGGTTCTCCAGCAGCTCGAAGGGGGAGCGGAGGGGGAAGCCGAGGAGCTCGATCTCGTCGAAGGACTGGCCTGGCGAAGTGGGAAATCGGAAGTCGGAAGTCGGAAGAAAGGGCATGTGGCCGTCTCCGTCTGCAGCCTCCTGATCGCCATTCCGATTTCCGATTTCCGACTTCCCACTTTCAAAAAGCGACAACGTCCCGTCCCACCTCTCCTTCGGGTTCATCAGCGCCACTTTGTCCCACATCAGCTCGTACTTGTTGCGGCCGGTGAAGCGGAAGGCGCCGATGCGGATGAGGATCTCCAGTTGTTCGGGCGTGATGGGCAGGCGGTTGATGAAGTCCTCCAGGCTGCGGAAGGGGCCGCCGCGGGCGCGCTCGGCAACGATGCGGTGCGCCGCCTGCCGCTCCATGCCGTGCAGGTGTACGAAGCCGATGTAGATGTCCTTGCCTTTAAGCGTGGTGAGGTACTGGCTGTGGTTGGCGCAGGGAGCATGGATGACGCCGCCGTTCATCCGCGCCTCGTGGAAATAGTACTCGGGCTGGTAGAAGCCGCCGAAGTTGTTGATCACCGCCACTATGAACTCCAGGGGGAAGTAAGCCTTGAGGTAGAGGCTCTGAAAGCTCTCCACGGCGAAGCTGGCGGAGTGGGCTTTACAAAAGGAATACCCCGAAAAGCTCTCGATCTGCCGCCACACCTCTTTTGCCAGTTCATCGGAATGCCCGCGGCCGCGGCAGTTGTCGAAGTACTTTTGGCGGAGGCGCCCGAAGGTGTCGTCCTTGTACTTTTTGCCCGACATGATGCGGCGCAGCACGTCGCTCTCGTCCAGCCCCAGGCCGGCGAAGTGGTGAACGATCTTCATCACGTCCTCCTGATAGACCATCACCCCGAAGGTCTCGCCCAGTTGCTCCTCGAAGACGGGATGCAGGTAGCGGAAGCTGTGCGGCTGGTGAAAACGCCGGATGTACTCCCGCATCATGCCCGACTGCGCCACGCCCGGCCGGATGATGGAGCTGGCCGCCACCAGATGGAGGTAATTGTCACACTTCAGCTTTTTGAGCAGCCCCCGCATGGCGGGCGATTCGATGTAGAAACAGCCCATACAGTTGCCGGAGCGCAGCTGTTCTTTCACCTGTGGGTCCTGCTTGATCTTTTCAATATCGTGTATGTCCACCGCCCGCCCCTGGTTCTGTTTTACCAGATCCACCGCGTCCTTGATGTGGCCCAGGCCGCGCTGGCTCAGTACGTCGAACTTGTGGAAGCCCAGCTCTTCGGCATGGTACATATCGAAGTGGGTGATGGGAAAGCCTTTGGGCATCATCTGCAGGGCCGTGAAGCAGTTGATCGGCCTTTCGGAAATGACGACCCCTCCGGCGTGGATGGACAGGTAGTTGGGAAAACCCTCCAGCCGGCGGCCGTAATGCAGGATGGTTTTCGCCAGCTCGTGGTGTTCTTCCGGATGAAAGGGGCCGGCAATAATCTTATCGATCTCGAACTTCGGCAGGCCGTATACCTTGCCCAGCTCCCGCACGATGGCGCGCCCCTGGAAGGTGGAATAGGTGGCGAGCAGGGCGGTGTGCTCCCGGCCGTAGCGCTTGAAGATATAGTCCGTCACGTCGTCGCGCTCGTCCCAGGAGAAGTCGATGTCGAAGTCGGGCGGAGAGCTGCGGTAGGGGTTGATGAAGCGCTCGAAGTAAAGGCCGAGTTCCAGCGGGTCGACATCGGTGATGTGGAGGCAGTAGGCGACGATGGAGTTGGCGCCGCTGCCCCGCCCTACGTGGTGGTAGCCGGCGGCATGGGCGTAGCGCACGATGTCCCAGGTGATGAGGAAGTAGGAGCAGAAGTCCTGTTCGCGGATCACTTTCAGTTCTTTTTCGGTGCGCTCCCGGGCTTTCTTGTGGTGGCTGCCGTAGCGGCGCCCGCAGCCGTTGAGCGCCAGTTTTTCCAGCAGTTTAAAGTCTCCTTCCTTGCTGCCGGTGAAAGTTTGGCGGTTGTTGTGCAGGCCGCTTTCAAGTTGTATGCTGCAGCTATCCAGCACGCGCTCCGTATTGCGCAGGATGCGGGGGTAGTGCTGATAGTAGGAACGCAAGGTGGCCGGCGGCATCAGCCGCTCGGTGGCCTTGGCCATCACTTTGGGGTTCAGCCTGGTGAGAAGAGCATTCTGATCGATGGCCTGCAACAGGCGGTGAGCCTGATACCTTTCATCGCCGGCAAAGGTGACGGGGCTGAGCACCACCAGCTTGTGCTGATGCTTGAGGAGCTGATGCGAAAAGAGCCGCGCCACATGCTCGGGGCGGATGCCCAGCAGCTCGTTCTCCCGGAAATCC
>JAGFJE010000679.1 GCA_024103175.1 Phaeodactylibacter sp. | reverse complement strand
AGATTGCTCGCCATCCTGCTGATCCCTGCTTTAGCACTCACTAGTTGCAAGGATGACAACAACAACCCTGATCTGCAAGAATTTGAAACCCTAACCGCCTACATGGCCCAAAACAACCTGGACCTCTCCAACGTGCTCGACGGCTGGGTAAAGGCCGCAACCACCGACATCGTAGACCCGGTAGACAACTCCATCCCCGGCTTTTATGTAATGGACATCCGCTCTGCGGAAGATTTTGAACTGGGCCACATTCCCGGGGCAAAAAATGTAGCCGCCGCCAATGCTCTGGAGGCAGCCGAAGCGGCCAATGGACAGAAGATCCTGGTCGTTTGCTACACCGGCCAGACGGCCGCCCGCGTCACCGGCTTGCTCCGCCTGATGAAGTACGAAGCCTATTCCCTGAAGTGGGGGATGGCCGGCTGGAACCCCTTCTTTGAAGCCAAGTGGGCAACCAATGCCGGCGATTATGACAGCCCGAACTGGCTGACTACCGGCGAGCCCACTCCCAAAAAGGAATTCGGCGAACCCACGCTGAATACCGGCGAAGCCAACGGCGCCGACATCCTGGAAGCCCGGGTGAAAGCAGCCCTGCAAAGAACTCCGGACGCCACCGCATGGGGCGTCAAGAAGGATGCTGTCCTGTCCAATCCCGGCGACTACTTCATCAACAACATGTGGCCGATCGCTTCCTGGGATGAGTTCGGGTACATCGCCGGCGCATACCGCCTCAACGAAGACCTCAGCCTCACCGGCCTGAAGTATGTAGACCCCAATGCCACCGTGGTCACCTACTGCTATACCGGCCAGACTTCCGCCATCATCAATGCCTGGATGGAAGTGCTCGGCTACAATGTGAAGAGCCTGATGTTCGGTGCGAACAGTATCGTACACAGCGGCCTGGTCAACAGCGATGTAGACAGCGCCAAGAAAAAGTCCTGGCAGGGAGCCGGCTCCGGAAGCACCAACAACTTCCTGTACGCTACCGGCCCGAACTAAGCGTTGCGCCCGGCCCCGAAAGCACTCCTTTCCGGGCCGGGCCCAGCCCAAAAACTAGATCCTGCTTACTTCTTAACCTTCACCATCATGAAAAAGGCAATCATCATCATATTGGCGGCTATGTTCCTGCTGCCCCAGTTTATACTAGCTCAGGGCTGTATAGAACCTACTTCAGACGAAGGCGTACAGGTCATCGGCTTTGTCCAACCTCAGATGGAATACAACTTCCTGGGCGAGGACCTGGCAGGCGATAACCTGGACGAGTCCAGCTTCTACTTCAACCGGGCGCGCCTGGGCGTCACCGGCGCCATACCTTACGATTTCAGCTACTACTTCCTCATGGAATTCAGCCCGACCCTGAACGGTTCAAGGGAATCCAAAGCGCCTTTCCTCCTGGACGCCTTCGTCTCCTATAACCGTTTCGCACCATATGCGAAGGTCTCCATAGGCCAGTTCAAGTCTCCTTTCGGCCTGGAGGCCCTGACGGCCTGCCACAAGCTGCATACGATCAACCGCTCTGATATCGTCATACAGGCCCAGGGCCTGTTCCGCGACCAGGGCATCATGATCTCCGGCGGTACCGGCAACCTGAGCCTGTTCGGCTCCAAAACGGAAAACCTCATCGGCTATAACTTCGCCCTGATGAACGGCGCCGGCATCAATACATGGGACCCGGATAACATGAAAGACATCGTTGCCCGGCTTACTGTGCGCCCCTTCGAATTCATTACCCTCGGCGCCAGCTACCGCACCGGCGAACGGGCGCCAGCCGAAGCCACCATCGAAAAGAATGACATCAGGAGGCGCCTCGGCTTTGACGCCGAATTCAAGTACAAAAACTTCCTGGTACAAGGCGAATTCATCAAGGCCGAAGACATTGGCTCCTATACCACCGGCGGCGGCTGCAGCGGCGACCTCGAAGTACATGAAGGCACCCTGACCCGCAACGGCTTCTTCCTGCAAGCCGCCTACATGACCCCCTGGAACCTGCAGCCGATCGTCCGGCTGGAAGAATACCTGGTGCCCCTCAACAACGACGAAACCCAGTGGAACGGCAGTATCTTTGACGGCCTGTTCGGCGATACCAACGACCAGGCGTTTACTACCGTCACCTACGGCTTCAACTACTTCTTCAACGAATGGACGCGCCTGCAGGTTAACTACCTGTACCGCGCCGAAAAGGGCAGCCTGAGTGAAGTCCAGAACGACGCCCTGCTGGTGCAGATGCAGGTGGCATTCTGAGGTGAAGTTGCCTGTTGTCCGTTGTCTGTTGTTCGTTATTCTTCCGATCGAAGGGGAACGAACAACAGGAAACAAACAAAACCCCAAAAAGCCATCCCATTTTGCTAAAAATAAAATCCTTTAGTGATGAAAATTCTGAAAGTATTTGTGTCCATGCTCGCTTTCCTCCTTATTGCCGGTTTCAACATCCAGGCACAGGGAGACATCATTTCCGCCGACGAGTTCATGAAGCTCACCAAAACGGATAAGGACGTCGTCATTGTCGACGCCAACAAACCCAGCAATTACGACGTCAACCACATCAAAGGCGCCATTAATATCCACCACAACGACCTTTACAAAGAAGGTGAAATTGACGGGCTGATCAAAAGCCCGGAAGACCTGGCCGCCTTCTTTGGCAAAAAAGGCATCAGCGAAACGACGACGGTAGTGATATACGACGACGGCTCCCAGAAATACTCCTCCCGGGTTTACTGGATACTGAAATACCTGGGCGCTGAGAATGTAAAACTCCTGCACAAGGACATGGACGCCTGGAGAAAAGCACGGATACCCCTGACTGCCCAGGCAACAACCCTGGAAGCGGTAACCTTCACGCCCGATACCGGCAAGGAAGAACTCATGGCCGGCATGCACTGCATCAAGAAGCATCAGGGCGACCCCCGTGTGGTTATCGTCGACAACCGCACCGCCGATGAGTACAACGGGATCAGCAAGAGCGAAGGGCACCTGCCCGGCGCCATCAATATCAACCACGAGGACCTGCTGACGGAAACCGGCGCGTTCAAATCCGCCGAAGAATTGCAGGCTATTGCTGAAGCCAACGGCATCACTCCGGATAAGGAAGTGATCTTCTACTGCCGGACCAGCGTTCGCGCAGCCGTTGCCTTTGCAGCTTTCCGCAATATCCTGGGCTACAAAGACGTCAAAGTTTACGACGGAGCCTATCTGGAATGGGCCGCCAGCAACCCGGTGGTGCAGTGAGGGGTGTTGATCGGGTTGATTGGTTGACTGGTTGATTGGGGCCTACGCCAAATCAACCTAATAAACCTAATCAACTCCATCAACCAATCCACCAAACTAGGCTAATCAGGATTAAGTTTTTGGCAAAAAGTCCTGTTGGCGCTTTGCAGGCGCCGGCAGGGCTTTTGCTTTTGGACTGCCCGGTGAGGGCCTTTTAATTCGCCACAAAGGCACAAAAACACAAAGAGCGCACTAACCTGTACCTACAGGGCTGAGGCTCAGGGAATATATCAGCGCCTTGGCTACCTATCCAAGGCTGAACAGCTTCGTACATCGTACACGCCTAAAGGTTGCCATTGGCCTGTACATCGTACACGCCCCCGAAGCTTTCTGTCCAACGTTAGACGGATACCCAGCGCCTTCATCGTTTTTTTCACCAAACGGGCAACACGCACTCCGAACTGGCCTTTTTCTTCACTTCTTGAAAATCATCCAGCCCATCCATCATTACTTTCGAATCCTCACTATGGCATGTCAGACAAGCCCCGGCGGTGAGGATGCGCTGCTGTTCGGCGACGCGGAAGGGGCGGGCGCCGGGGCGGGTCGTTGTTGGTTGATTAGTTGACTGGGGATTGGTTGATTGCAGAAAAGGTATCCAGGCATCCTGGGGCAGGCCGTCTTCGGCAGTGGCCACATAATCCGGTTCGAAGCGCCATTTCCCGCGCCTGCCTTCGGCCTCATAAAGAAGTGTTCCCCTGCCGTAGCCCAGCGCCAGCGGGTTGTTGTGGCAGGAGCGGCAGGAGCGCCCCCCGGTAGTTGTAGTATGCGGCGCCACCGGGGCGAAGAGGCGGTGGAAGATCTCGGGCGCAGCTCCCGGCTCCCCAGGAAACCGGGACTTATCAATAGACATGATCATACCCGGAATAAAGGCTTTTACCCGCTCCACAGTTTGGCTGTCGGCATCCATCTCCTCCACGATGCCCAGCGTTGGAGGTTCGGCAAAGAATTCTCCAAGATACTCCTCCCATTTACCGTTCACTCTTTTGTGATCGAGCAGGTCGAAACCATTTAGTTCCGGCTCGTAAGCCGTATGGCAACCCACACATTGAGGCGCCCA
>JAGFJE010000673.1 GCA_024103175.1 Phaeodactylibacter sp. | reverse complement strand
AAAAGGCCAGTTGATTTGCTGCCTGGTTGTAAAAAAACGCTTGCTGGTTGCCCGCTTCGTTCACATACCCGACGAACTGTCCGTTCCCGTCAATGGCCACAAACCTGGAGTCGGAGGGCAGTTGGTCGAGGTTGCCCCTCACCACGCTGAAATCGTACCCATCGAATTGGACCAGGTGCAACCCAATCTGCCTGCCGGGGCAGGGCGTCAACCAAAGCCTCCCTTGTTGGTCGAAAAAGGCATTGTTAAAGCATAAGGAGGGGTAGGACTTGATGTAGGAGAAATCTTCGGAGTAGGAAGGGAGCAGCGGCGGCAGCCCTGAAAAGGATTGAGCCTGCCCCAAAGTGAAGACAGAAGCGGAAAGAATAAATGGTATAAATGTGAATCTCAATATGCCCATTCTATAGTTCGCGCGGATTAAAACGGCCTTTGACCAACTTGATAGAGCCGTACTACATGTTTTCAATTTACACAAATTCTTTGGAGTAGAAAATGAAGAGAGGAAGCTTTATCCAGGATGGGATTGTTATTGTTTCCTGGTATCCTACCCACAAAAAAATCCCGGGCGGCAGCCATTTCGCCACGCCCGGGATTTCCATTTTCCTTGTAAGTTGTTTAATCGCCTTGTAACAATACTTTTTGGATCACCACTTCTTCCTCCGACCGCAACTGCACCAGGTACATGCCGGAGGCTTCTACCTTACCAACAAGGGCGCCGAGCTGGAATGCCTGCCCGGCAGCCCCGGCTACCAGGCGCTGATCCTCTTTCTCACCGAAGAACTCATGGACGATGTGCGCCGCTGCACCCTTCAGGAAGATCGTCAACTGCCGGACGGTCTCCATGCTGATGCCCAACCAGTTCGTTTCCTGGAACATGTTTACCGCAACCCCCTGACGCCCCGGTTGCAATCCCTGGCCCGGCAGATGCAGATAGAGCAAGCCCCCTCCCGATATACGCTGCCACCGGATGTTTTCTACGCCCTGGCCAAACAATTGCTGTTCTTCCGGAAAGATACGGCGGATCGAATAGCGCGGACCAGGGCTCAGGCCCCGGCCTTAATCATGGAAAGATACACTGCCGGGCTTTTTAATCCGTGAGTGGGCTGTGCAATATGCTCTACATTGCCTAAATTCCCTTCCTTCATCAAACAACGAAAACCATGAGCGATAAGATCAACCGCCGGAACTTCCTCCAAAAGAGCGCCTCCGTAGGCGCCGGCCTGGCCGCCATTCCCGGGGCCACCCTCTCCGCCCCCACCGTTACCAAAAGCGGAAAGCCACGGGCTAAGCTCAACATCGGCGTCATCGGCGCCGGCCTGCGCGGGCAGGGCCACATCGATATGCTGCTGAATCGCAAAGACTGCGAAGTGCCCGCCATCTGCGACATCGACCAGGATATGGTGAACCGGGCGATGGCCATCTACGAAAAGAAAGGCAAGGCCAAACCCAAACTGTACGGCCTGGGTGAACGCGACTACCTGAAGCTGCTGGAAGACGAGAACATCGACGCCGTCCTCATTGCCACGCCCTGGCGCTGGCATACGGAGATGGCGGTGGCGGCAATGAAGGCCGGCAAGTACGTAGGGGTGGAAGTCTGCGGCGCCTTTTCGCTGGACGAGTGCTGGCAGTTGGTGAACACCCACGAGGAAACTGGCACGCCCCTGTTCTTCCTGGAGAATGTCTGCTACCGCCGCGATGTGATGGCGGTGCTCAGCATGGTGCGGCAGGGCCTGTTCGGCGAACTCATCCACCTGGAGTGCGGCTACCAGCACGACCTGCGCGGCGTCAAGTTCAACGACGGAAAAACCGCTTACGACAGCGGCGTAGAGTTCGGCGAGAAGGCCTTCTCGGAAGCCCGCTGGCGCACTCAGCACAGTGTACACCGCAACGGCGACCTCTACCCTACCCACGGCATCGGCCCGGTGGCCCAGTACATCGACATCAACCGCGGGAACTGCTTCCTGACGCTCACCTCCACGGCCAGCAAGGCGCGGGGCCTGCACCAGTACATCGTCAACCACCCCAAGGGCGGGCCCGGCCACCCCAATGCTAAAGTGGAATTCCGCCTGGGCGACGTAGTGACCACCGTCATCAAGGCCGCCAACGGCGAGAGCATCATCGTCAGCCACGACACCAACCTGCCGCGCCCCTACTCCCTGGGCTTCCGCGTGCAGGGAACCAAAGGGCTGTGGATGGACGTCAACCAGTCTATCCACCTGGAAGGGCAAAGCCCCCAGCACCGCTGGGAGCCCGCCCAGCCCTACCTGGATAAATACGACCACCCGCTCTGGCAGAAATACGCCGCCGACTCGGAGGGCGCCGGCCACGGCGGCATGGACTGGTTCCTGCTCAACGCATTCGTGGAAAGCCACAAGCGTGGGGAAAAGCCCCCTATCGATGTCTACGACGCCGCAGCCTGGATGGCCATCACCCCCCTGAGCGAGCAGTCCATTGCACAAGGCGGCCAGCCGATGCCCTTCCCGGACTTCACGCGGGGGCGGTGGATGGAGTGGGAGAATGGGTTTGCAAGGGGGGAGTATTAGTTGATTGGGTTGATTGGTTGATTGGGTTGATTGGTTGTCCGTCTTCGTTGCCTCAGCCGGATAAAATTGGGTTGATTGGTTGATTGAGTTGATTGGTTGATTGGGTTACCTCCCATTGCAACGGAATAGTTCATTTTTCTGTGTCTTCTGAGGCTACCCGTCTAAGGTTGGACACTATTGATAGCCAAAGGGTTGCGCAAAGCCTAAAGCCATTCCGACTTCCGCGTTCCGACTTCCGACTTTTGTCCAACGCTAGACCGCTGGCCTCCGTGGTTATG
>JAGFJE010000650.1 GCA_024103175.1 Phaeodactylibacter sp. | reverse complement strand
GACTTTCCGTTGAGGAACAATTCCGCTTCATCACCCGAAGTGAATACGTGTACCGGCGTCACTTTACCCACCCGTTCCGGCCAGTTCCAGTGGGGGAGCATGTGCACAAGCGGTAGGTCGGGGCGCCACCGCGACTGGTATAAGTAGAACCTGTCCTTTCTAAATCCCGCGAGGTCTATGATACCGTAATAAGAACTGCGGGCCAGGTAATAAGGGGTGGGTTCGCCCAGGTAGTCCCATCCGGACCAGACGAATTCGCCCGCCACGTAGGGATGCCGGTCCTGGGAAGCAAATACCTTGTCGGCAGAAGCGCCGAAGGGGGAGGTATAAAGCTCGTAGGCGCTGACGTATTGCATCTCGGGGTCCCCGCCGGCCCCGTCTTCCGCGGGGGCGCTTATTCCATCGTAAACCGGGAACAAATAGGCGCCTCGGGTGCTCAAGGCGGCGGCCGTTTCGCTGCTTACGATCAGCTTGCCGGGAAATGCCTCGTGAAAGGCCGGGTACAGCGGGGGCGTCGTAATGCCCTTCAGATGAGCATAGGCCGGCGCATCTCTGATCCCTTCGCCCTGGTAATTCAGGCTGATCACTTCCATCGCTTCGGGGAAAGGCATGCCCGGTTTGGCAAAATTCATCGAAGCCGTAGAAGGGCGGGTACGGTCTTCTTCGGCGGCAATGGCACGCAGCTTCTGCGCCAGCGCCGCGCCTTCTTCTCCGGTGTATTGCTCGCCTACCTCATTTCCATAACTCCACATGATCACAGAGGGGTGGTTGCAGTCCCGCCGGATGAAGGCCCTCAGGTCCTGCTCATGCCAATCCGGAAAGATCAGGTGAAAGTCGAGGGGTGTCTTCTTCCGCTCCCATACATCAAAAACCTCGTCTACCACCAGGAACCCCATTCGGTCTGTTAAGTCAAGAAATTCGGGCGCCGGCGGGTTGTGGGCCATCCGGATGGCGTTACAGCCCATTTCCCGCAGAATCTCCAGTTGCCGCTCTGCCGCCCGGGTGTTGAAGGCGGCCCCCAGTGCGCCCAGGTCGTGATGCAGGTTTACGCCCCGGATGGGAACGGCCTCTTCATTGACAAGCACGCCTTTTTCCGGGCCGAATTCCAGGGTCCGGACCCCAAAGCGCGTCTCGTATTCATCGATCAGTTCTCCGTTGGCATACAAGCGGCTCACCGCCACATAGAGGTGGGGCTTCTGCGTGGGCGGCGGGCCCCAGAGCAACGGGTTCCGTATTACGGCCGAATCTTCGACGGACAGGGACGCTCCGGCGGGTATGGCCACAGTTGCGCCACCGAAGGCAGCGGCGGGTTCCCCGGAGCGCTGGAGTTCCTCATTCAGCTTGTATATCTCCGCGCGGACTTCAACTGTACGCTCCGCATCCGAATCATTATCGATCTTTACTTTAAGTTTTACCACAGCCGATTTTTCCGTCACGTTTTCTGTGGTGATGAACGTACCCCAGTGAGCGACATGTACAGGGTTCGTCTTTACCAGCCATACATTCCGGTAAATGCCCCCGCCGGGATACCAGCGCGAAGAATGGGGCGGGTTATCCAGGCGGATGGCGAGCTGGTTATCCTTTCCCGGTTCGAGGTAAGGCGTGAGGTCCAGTCGCCAGGAATTGTACCCGTAGGGCCAGCCTCCCACCAGGTGGCCGTTCAGCCAAACCATGGCGTAGGACATCGCCCCGTCGACATCCAGGAATATCGACTTGCCGGCATCAGAAGCCGGTATGTCCAGCTGTCTCCGGTACCAGGCTACCCCATGGCTGGGCAGGCGCCCCATGCCTCCGCCCACCTCAGCGTCCCATCCCTCCAGGAAAGGGCCCCCGATGGCCCAATCGTGCGGCAGGTCGACTTCTTCCCAGCCGCTGTCGTCAAAATCGCTTTGCACAAAGGGGAAATCGCTGCCCGGGCTGCCCTCCGGGCGCTCATGGCGTTGGGCGGGATCTTTAATGAAATCATTGCCGGTGGGCAATATCCACTTTTTCAACACTTCCCGGGTGGGCTCCACCTCCACCGCTTCGGTGGGTTGGGAATCGGCGTCCCTGCTATCGTTGCGGCCGCTGACTTCCGGGCGGATGTCGTAGATCAGGGAATCCGGCTCCGAATCGTACTTCATGAAGCGCCAGCCTTCGTTGATGGAAATTCGCTCTCTGGGCAGTTCTCCGGAAGGGGAGGGCGCCTGGCAACCGCCCGCAAGGATAACTCCCGAGAGCAGCAAAAGGCGGGTGGAAAAAGGATAAAAGTTCAAGGGCATAGCATCAAAGGGTTGGTGAAGAGATGTATTTTCCGGCCGGGAAAAACAGAACGCGGATGACGCGGACTTTGCGGACCGCACGGATAAGGGGCCTGCCCAGGCTATCCGCAAAGATCCGATTTATCTGCGTCATCCGCGTTTCTATTCAAAATTCCGGATGACTCTGTATGATGGTGTCAAATGCCGCTACGGGCATTCAAACTCCTGAACTTCATACAGCACCACCTCATCGACGAAAAAGACCTGGGCGGAAGCGCCCATGTCCAGGACGATGTGGTGCCCGTCGGGGATGTCTTTCCCGACGGTGAATTCCCAGCGGTATTCCGCCCATTCCTCCGTCAGGCTTACGTCGGCGCCGTAGAAATAATCATCTCCGTTGCCGTCGTTGTACCGGGAAGCGGAAATGCGCATCACGGCGCCGGGGGCGGTTGATCTGGCCATCAGTTTCACCCCATAGCGGCCTTCAAAAACCAGGGGGACTTTATCGGCGGCAAGCTGTGTATCCCATGGGTTGCCGCCGGCGCCCGTTACCTTCAGGGCCTGGCTGCCGCTGAAGACCTCATCCGGGTTGGTGGTTATTTCAACCGTGCCGTTCAGCAATTCCCAGGATGCACTTTCGTTCGGGGCGCCCGCCGAGTAGATGCCGTTCTCAAACCCGCCATCCTCCAGGATGTTCACCGGTTCGACATACTCCTTCAGGCTGACGTCATCCACATAGAATGCCTGAGCGCCGGCGCCCATATCCAGCACCAGGGAATGTTCCGGCAGGTCGTTGGTCACCTCGAAATTCCAGGTGTACTCTGCCCATTCGGTGGTCAGCGTCACGTCGGAACCGTAGAAGTAGTCGGCGCCGTTGCCATCGTATTTCGAAATGGATACGCGCATAATGGCTCCCTCAGCGGCGCCTTTGGCCCAGAGCCGGATCTCGTACTGCCCGCCGAAGGCGAGCTGTACCGGGCTGGCGGCGATCTGCTGATCCCAGGGGTTGCCGCCGGCGGGGGTTATTTTGATGGACTGGGCGCCGCAGTGGGCATCCTCGGTGGTGGCCTCAATGGCGCCGTTGAGGAGTTCCCAGGATTCCAGGCCGTCTTCGAAACCGGGGTTGGCCAGGAGGTTGTCGGGGATGGGCGGGCCGGCGGCGCCGGTTTCGATCAGGGTGACATTATCGATGAGGAACGGGACATCGGTATGCCCCATATCCAGGACGAGTTTGTGAGAGGGCAGGTCGGCGCCCACCGTGAATGTCCATGCCAGCTGAGTCCAATCCGTGGGTATGGCCATGTCTTCACCGTAGAAATAGTCGGACCCGGCGCCGTGGTGGTTGAACTGAGAGGCCGATACCCTCATGATGGCGCCCTCTGCTTCCGCTTTGGCCCACATGATCACGGTGTATTCCGAATTGAAGTTGAGGTTCATTTCGGCACTGGCCAGCTGCGTGCGCCAGGGTTGGTCCGGGTTGTTGGCGCCGACAATGCGTATTGAACGGCCGAAGTAGGCTTCTTCCCCCGTAACCTCCGTCATCTGGTCGCCGCCGTTGAGTTTTTCCCAGCCGTCGAAATCATCGCCGCTGCCGGCCTCAAAATCACTGTTGGCGATCATATTTTCTCCCACGTAGAAGACGGAAGTAGAGGTGACGGTTACTTCCTGGGTAGACAGTTCTATTTCCGCCGGCGTATTGAGCGGCAGGCCGCTCGGTACCGTGAATACCAGTTCGGTATTGGTGGCGGAAACAACGCTGGCTTCCGCACCGCCCACCGTAACGGACGTCAGGATATCCAGGTTCATACCCACTATCGTGACTTCCTCCCCGGGGGCGGCCCCGCTGGGGGATATGGCCTCAATGGACGGAATAGGCCGCTGGAGGACTTCGAAGTCATTGGAAACGCGATAATTGTCCAACATGGCCAGGGTGAGCTCCGCCGGCCCGGGCAGGGCATTGGTAGGAACGATGAAGGTGATGGAAGATTCACTGGCGCCGACTATTTCGGCGTGCTTGTCGGCCACGAAGACATACTTAACGGTATGCAGGTTTTCCCCTTGCAGAATAACCTCGTCGCCGCCATAAGCGGCCGCCGGGTTGACGCTGGTGATGGTTACAACCGGCGCTACATCTTCCTTTTTACAACTGGCCGTAAACAGCAGGGCCGTCAGAACCAGCAGGCCGGAAATATATAACATTCTATTTTTCATAATGCTTAACAGTTCTGTTTGTTAGTTAATAACCGGGATTCTGGCTTACGCCGGCCAGGTCGAGGAACGTCTGGGGAATGGGCCAGCGCACGTGGTGGCCCTGGATGTTGGCGGCGGCGCTGGGGTTGTGCAGGCGCACCCGCTCCACCAGGAGGCCCAGCCGTTTCAGTGTGGCCCACCGGTGCCCTTCGTGGCCCAGTTCCCGCGCCTGTTCTTCCAGGATCATTTCCTCATCCAGGGTGGCAAAGCGGTGCGCCTCATCGCCATAGGCCCGGTCCCGGATGGTGTTGATCAGTTCCAGGGCCCTGCCGGTATTGCCGTTTCTGAAGTGCGCCTCGGCGCCCAGAACGAAGGCATGAGAATAGCGATAGACAATCACATTGCGGAAGCCTTCCGCATCAGACTCCGTCCTTCCGTAGGTGCCGTCTTCCCACAACTTGGTCGTCGTGGGCTCCGTGTAGCGGGCTTCCCGCTGCGCCCCGTCGGCCCAGTCCAGCACGTATTCCAGGGGGACCACGTCGCCGTTCTTGAGGTCCCAGCCGTCCAGGACTTCTTCTTCCTCATCGATCACCCAGTTGAGCTTATGCCAGGCTTCCCGCCTGCCGTCTTCCTCGTCGAACAAGGACCAGTAGTAGGGGGAAGGGGACAACCTGGACCACGGCCTTGCGCCTTGCTCCAGTGTCCGGGCGATACCGGGAACCCGGTCGTACAGCGGCACATACATTTGTACCGTCCGTTGCGGCCGGGCCTGGACTGCCGGGTCGAACACCCAGGAGAAGATGATCTCCAGGTTGCTTTCTTCGCCTTCTTTACCGCCTTCCAGCCCGAAGATGTAGTCCAGGGGCTGCAGTTCATAGGAACCATCGCTGATGATCGCCTCGCAGGCTTCGGCCGCCTGGGCCCAGTTGCCCAGGTCCATATTGGCTTCCGCCAGCAGGAGGTTGGCCAGGCCTTTGGAGGGGGCGCCGACGCCGGAGGCTTCCGCCCGCCGGGGCAGCAGCTCGATGGCCTCGGCGAGGTCGGAAAGGATCAGCTCGTAAACGGTAGCTCTGTCGGCCAGGGGCGCTTCCCGGACCGGCTCGGAGCCTTCCGGAAGGGGAACGGCCAGGGGGATATTATCCCAGCGGCGCACCAATTCCAGGTACACATAGGCCCGCATGGCGAGGGCCTCCCCTCTGAACCGGCTGATCATGGCTTTCTCCGAATCGCCATCAACCGGGAAATCCTCAGAGGCCTGTATCACCAGGTTGCAGTTGGCAATGGCGCGGTAGTAGTTGTTCCACATATCGGCGATCTGGTCACTGGCGGCGGACAGCCCGCTGGAGTATTCATTCATGCCAAGCATGCCGCCGGGAGCCACGTCTATCATGTGGGTGCCGCTTTGTACCAGGTCGGTGCCGCATTGCTTGTACACCGAGATCTCGTTGTTCTCGTGCACGGAACGGGCAATTTCGTACACCTGAAACATGACTGCTTCTACGCCACCCAGGGTATTGAGCACCTGGCTGGCCGGAATGACGTCTTTCTCCTCGCGGTCAATTACCCCTTCGCAAGCGGATAACAGGAGAAGGACGATCGCCATCGAAAGAATGGATTTATAGTTCATCATGGTAATAGTCTTGTTGGTTTATTTAAAAAGTGACCTTGGTCCCGAATATCCAGGTACGGGTGATCGGATAAGACCCGACGGAGGACTCCGGAGAGAAGGCATCGGTAAAATCCGTCCAGTACTTCAGGTTGTTGCCCCTGACGTAGAAAGATACATTGCTCATGGGCAACTTCTCGATCAGGCGGGCCGGCAGGCGGTATCCCAGGGATACGTTCCTCAATGCGATGAAAGAGGCGTCCTGTACCTTTATCGCATTCGTGAAGAGGCCTCCGGCCAAGGCGGTGCCGGGCCCTACCCGCGGAAATTCGTTGCTCGGGTTTTCCGGCGTCCAGTAGTTGATGGCAATTTCGTTGTTCCTGCCGCTGTAAGCGCCAATGTAATTGTTGACGCGGGTTACGCCCTGGACGGCTTCAAAGAGTATGGACAACTCTAGCCCCTTGTAATTGAAGGTGTTGTTGATCCCCCCGTACCAGTCCGGCGTGGGGTTGCCCAGGAAAGTACGGTCGTCGGCGGTGATCGTGCCGTCGCCGTCTACATCCCTGATCTTAGGGTCGCCGGGTTCGAAGTCTCCGAAGCTTGCCGCTTCATCTTCCTCCCCGATCTGCCAGACGCCGATCACATCGTAATCATAGATCTCCTGAATATTCTGGCCGATGAACCAGCCGTTGGCCGGGTTATTGATGGGGTTGCCCTCGGCGTCTACGTCGGCGCTGCTCAGGCGTACGATCTCGTTGACATCCCTGGCCCAGTTGGCGCTGATGTCCCAGTAGAAATCTCCGCGCCGGACGGCAGTCGCCCTGAGCCCGATATCGATCCCCCGGCTCTCGGTTTCCCCGACGTTGGAGGGGTATTGGGTGAAGCCGTTGTTGACAACGCCGATGATGCTTTCGAAGAGCAGCAGGTCGGTGGTGTTGGTTTGGTACAGGTCGACGGTGGCGTTGAGGCGGTTGTCGAACAGGCCCAGGTCTACGCCGAAGTTGACCTGTTTACTGGTTTCCCACTTCAGGTTCGGGTTGGAGGCGTTTGTCGCCAGGCCGAAACCGTTGAAGAGGATGGGCTCGCCGGTTTCCGGGTCGGCGCCGGCAGCCACCTGTACGTTGTTCGTCCCCGCCCGGTAGAAGTAAGTGGGGAAGCGGTCGTTGCCGAGTTCCCCGTAGCTCAGGCGGAACTTCAGGAAGCTGATGTTGTTGTTCGCCCGGAGGAAATTCTCCTTGTGTGCATTCCAGGCCACCGAAGCGGAGGGGAAAGTGCCGTACCGGTTGTTGGGGCCGAAGCGGGAGGAGCCGTCCCGGCGCACCGTCAGCGTGACGCTGTACCGGTCATCGTAGGTATAGCCCAGGCGCCCGGCCAGGTAGACTCTTCCCCAGTCGTCCCGGGACCAGTCGTAGCGGATATTTTCATCCACGGCGTATCCGATGGCATCATAGCCCAGCAGGTCCGTAGGGATCTGTTCTGCGTTGGTGTTGGATTGCCGGAAATCATACTCCTGAAAACCGTATACCGCAGTGGCATTGATGTTGTGGACGCCGAACTGTTTGGTGTAGTTCAGGATATTGTCCACCAGGTAGGTAATGCCCTTGCCTTCCTGCACCTGGGCCTCGCTCGGGTTGCCGTCGTTGTAGTTGGAAGACCAGAACCTGCCGAAGAATTCATTTCTGTCCTCAGCGTAAGTATTTAGTGTATATTTCAGTCCATCGAGAATTTTGATATTTATATAGGGATTGATATAAGAGCGGGTTACAAAACGCTCCAGGATCGATTCATTGTACCGGTGCAGGGGGTTGATCTGGAACTGGTCGTCCCGGATGAACTTGGTCAGCGTGCCGTCCTCGTTGTACACATCGCCCAGGGGCGTGTTATTACTGATCGGGATGAAGGGGGCAAAACCATCGTTGATGTTGAATTCCGTAATGGCGTTGGCCGTTTCATCCGCGAAGCTTTTCGACAGCTGTACCCTGGCCCCGATATCCATCCAGTCGGTGGCGCTGAAGTCGCCGTTGAAACGGATGGAGTACCGGTTGTAGTCAGAGCTGGTGACGATGCCGTCTTCCAGGTAGACATCTCCGTTGAGGTAGTACCTCAGCTTTTCATTGCCGCCCGATGCGGAGACCCCCAGGCGGGTCTGCATGCCGGTGCGCAGCAACTGGTCCTGCCAGTCCACATCCCGCCCGGCGATGTAATTGGCTACCTCGTTGGGGTCGACCAGGCTGTTGATCCTGGGGTTTTCGTTGCCGGCGGCCCTTTCGGAGTCCGCCCGGTACTGGATGTATTCGTCCCCGTTCATCATATTGATGCGGTTGGCGACGTCGACGAAGCCCGTGGAGGCGCTGACGCTGATGCGGGACTGCCCGGCAACGCCGCTTTTGGTTGTGATCAAAACCGCCCCGTTGGCGCCGCTCGACCCGTAGATGGAAGCCGCCGCCGCATCCTTCAAAACGTTGATGCTGGCGATGTCATCGGGGTTCAGCTCCGCCAGGTTGCCTTCGACGATAGGCACCCCGTCAACCACTATGATGGGCCGGTTGTTCCCATCGATATCGCCGGCGGCGGCGCCCAGGGAGTTGGTGCCGCGGATCCGGAAGGAGATCCCCGACCCCGGCTGGCCGCTGCCCCGGGTTACGCGCAGGCCCGGCACCTGGGCGCGAAGCCCTTCCACTACATTGGGTACCGGTACTTTTTCGAGTTCTTCCACATCGACCGTAACGATCGACCCGGTTACGTTGGCTCGTTCCATAGTGCCGTATCCCACTACGACCACCTCGTCGAGCACCAGGCCGGCGCTCAGTTCCACATCGATCTCCGTCCGCCCATCAACTGCTATGGCCATGGGCGTATAGCCCGTATAGCTGACCTGCAGAATTGCATCAGGCGGAGCCGACAAGGTGTACTTTCCGTCGATGTCAGTAGTTGTCCCGGTTGCAGTACCCTTGATCAAAACGGTTGCTCCGATTAAGGGTTCTCCTTCGGAAGATACAGTGCCACTAATCGTAATATCCTGTGCAAACAGCACCTGGCACATACACAGTGCCAATGCTGTCATCCCTATCCGGAACCTGTGCCGGACGGGTAGCCCTGAAAATCTGAAAAACCCATTCTCCATTTTCGGTAGTTGTTAGGTTGATTATTGGAATAAAGTGCTTTCTTGAGTAAAGTTAAAAAATTTTATGCAATCGATTGTGCGTTAACGCCAATAAAACTTGCGTTTAAACTTGTCCATCTTCCGGGATTGCCGCGCTGCGCCGGGCCGCAACGGCAGTTCACCAGCCTGTAAAGCCTTTGGAAATAAGGGTTTGTTGGGATTTATGCGGCAACCGGCGCCCGGCAGCCGGAGGGCTTGGGCGGCGTATAGAAAAAAGGGTGATAGAAATCGATTGC
The DNA here is from genome assembly GCA_024103175.1 of Phaeodactylibacter sp. Taxonomy (GTDB): domain Bacteria; phylum Bacteroidota; class Bacteroidia; order Chitinophagales; family Saprospiraceae; genus JACJXW01. The sequence goes on along the minus strand of JAGFJE010000650.1, from coordinate 291 downwards.
AAAGCGTGGCCGGCGCCTGCCCGGGGCAGGTATGGCGCCAACTTCTGTAAAAAAGCGCAGTATAACTTTCATTTCTCCACCACGACGGTGGTGATGCTTTGGGGCAGAATATCCAGGACGGCTGCACCGCCGGTTATTTCTACCGCTGCCTTCTCCCTGTCTTTGTCGAGGCTGGTCACATAAGCGGTAGCCGAGGACAGAGAAGGCGCCTGTACATGGAGTTTATCTACCGAAGCATCCTCCGGGTTGATGATGACAGCCACGATCCTGCCCTCGCCCTCGTAGGCGGTA
>JAGFJE010000602.1 GCA_024103175.1 Phaeodactylibacter sp. | reverse complement strand
TACTTTATCCATGATTTTATTTTTTCCAAATCGGGTTCGTAAAGAATAATTTTAAACTTATGTTGCCCGAATACTGCTTCCACTAAAGGCTCTTCACCAAATGCTTCATAAACATCAGCAGGCATAGCTAAAAACAGTTCTCTCTTAAAACCCTCAAGTTTCAAAGCCTCACGATAGACAAGATATTTCCCAACTGCTTCGTGAAAGGCTGTAATGAAGGAAGCGATACCAAAAGTTTTCACTTCTACAGCTATTTTTTCTCCCCCCTTTTCAGCTGCAAATATTTTCTCCGCCCCCAGGTCGATATGAATCGGAATACGGCCAATTTTAAGATAAAGAGGGTCTTCTGTAATCCTCCATCCTTCACTCCGCAGTGCTGATTTGACTTCTTCGTGGAACTTGTTCTTGGCCATCGATCATCACAAAATTGACCAAATAAAACTAAATGATTCCATCATCAATTGCAAGTATCTGGATTAGGAAAAACCATTGAATTTTGGTGGGCCAATAATCACAATGTGACATAATTCCATGGATTGGCGACATAATTCCATGCCCGCTTTCCCATTCCTTAACATATTGTAGTCATAGAATTATTCATACTATTCCATCGCAGCGGTACGCTTGCTTCTGCAAATGCGCCGCTGCATTTACCTGATTGCTGAACTAAAACCTGTCGATCATGAAACTTCAATTTACATTTTTCTTATTCCTCCTCTTTACACCTACCACCACCGCCCAAGAGCTGCTGGAAAAACCATCACCGTCGACGGACTGGAGCGGGAGTACCTGCTCTACGTGCCGGCCGCTTACGACGGCAGCGAGGAATGGCCGCTGGTGCTCAACCTGCACCCCATTCTCGGCGACGGCAATAAGCAAATGGTACTGACAAATATGAATGCCGTGGCCGATACGGCCCACTTTCTGGTGGCCTACCCCAATGGCACCCCCATTGGCCCGGGCCCCACAGTGCTGAACTGGAACGTCTCTCTTTCACCAGATGGGCCGGATGATGCCCTTTTCTTGAGTGAAGTAATAGATACCTTGTCGGAGGCCTACAATGTAGACCCCTGCCGCATATTCTCCGCCGGATACGATACAGGAGGTATGATGAGCTACAGGCTGGCCTGCCTGATGCCCGGCCGTTTTGCAGCGGTGGCATCCATTGGAGGTATCGCGCCTATTGAATTTGAATACTCCGCTTGTACTCCGGGAACCCCCTTTCCCTTATTGCACATGCACGGCACGGCCGACCCGTTTATCCCTTTCAACGGAGGAACGGATGGAGCGGGGAATACTTCACCGCCTACCAGGGAGGTGATTGGCAACTGGCTTTTCAATAATGATTGTGTTCCGGACTCTACTGTTGTGGAGTTCGAAGATGTAGTTCCGGATGACAATACAACGGTAAGCAAGATCGAGTATACCAACTGCGCGGCTTATATCGGCCCCGATGAAATGGAAAGAGAGGCTGAAGTGTGGTTTTATATTGTGGAAAATGGCGGGCATAGCTGGCCAGGCGCCCCGGCAGCACTATACCCCGCAAATATACCTCCCCTCGGCAACATCAACCTGGACATCGACGCCAGCGTGGAGATTTGGAACTTTTTCAGCCGCCATCTGAATACTGGTGATCCATCCTGCGCTACGATCGTATCTACCGAAACGGTGCCTCCCGTTGCCTTTAACCTCCGCGCCTATCCCAACCCGGCTTCCACCCAACTCACCTTCGCGTTCGAGCTGCCGGAAGCGGCGCGGGTGCAACTTACCCTGTATAACCCCTTGGGCCAGCCCGTACAGCAGCTAGCCGATGAAAACCTCCCGGCGGACCGGCAGCGGATCGGCTGGGAGCGGCCGGCGAGTGTGGCGGCGGGCCTGTATTATTACCGCTTGCAGTTCGGCGGGCGCTTTGTGGCGCGGCCGGTGGTGCTGCGGTGAGCTGCGAGCTGACAACAGAAGTATGTGTTTAGCGCTCAGCCAGGTGACATCTTTCGCCTTTATACTGGACTTTAGCTCATATCACTGCAGTTTACAGGTTACAGGGCGAAAGAGCTTGTCCAGGCATTTTGTCGGGATGTCATCTGGCGAAGTGAGATGACACCTTTTTTGCCCCTCAATCCGCCGAGACAGGCTTAATCGCCAGGGTCTGGGGGCAAAAAGATGTCACCTCACCTCAACGCTAAACATATACCAACAGAAAGTTGTCAGCTGACGCTGGCTTTCCTAACGCCCCGCCTTCACCAACCTCACCGCATACAACCTGCCATCCTCCCTTTGCAGGCGGATGATGCAGGGCCCCTCCGGCAAAGTGCCGGTATCCAGCTGATGGACGGCCTCCGTAATGGTGCTTTGGGCCAGCACTCTGCCCAGCATATCATAGACGGTAAGCGCCCCCCGGCCATTTTCAATGGTGAGAAAGGTGGAAAAAGGATTGGGGTAAACCCGGGCGCCTCTTCCTGCTCCGTCAAAGTAAATGCTCCGTATTTCGGAGTAGGACGGGGTCCCATCGTAATCCTCCTGCTTCAGGCGATAATAATTAACGCCCGTATGGGGATTCTCATCTGTAAAATGGTAGTCAACGGGGCTATAGGCATCGCCCTGTCCGGCGACAAAGCCCAATGATTGCCAGTCTTTTCCGTCGCGGCTGCGCTGGATGTAAAAGCCGTAATTGTTTTGTTCTGTGGACGTCTGCCAGTGGAGGCGCACCCTGTCGCCTTCCCGGAAAGCATTAAACTGGGCCAGCGTTACCGGAAAGGCGGCATCCGTTCCTTGATAAAAGTAGACTGAACCGGCGCCGCTTAAGGTATTATTCCCGTTCTGATCTTCATCCTCAAAGAATGCCCCCACGATCATATTGCTGCCGTGCATACCGACACTTCTGCCAAAGTGGTCTCCTCCGGAGGCGTCTACAGCGCTGATCTTTTGCCCTTCGCCCCAGTTGTCGGCGCCGCCCAGGTCTTTTCTGAATAAATAGGCGATTCCCGCATCGGGGCCGTTATCGTCATGGCCATACGCCCCGATCAACGCATAACTGCCATAAATGGCTAAACGGTAAGCAAAGTAATCCTCCGCTTCTCCGTCGGCAGGCAGCAGCTTTTTCAGCTCGCCCCAGTTTTCAGCTCCCCCTTCGTCTTTTTTAAACAGGTAGGCGGCGCCCGATCTATAACCGTTGGTGTTTTCCTCATAGGCGCCCACTAACACATAGTCTCCGGAAATGGATACCTGGTTACCGAAAATGTCGCCGGTTTCCGTATCGGAACCAATGATCCGTTTGACCTCGCCCCAGTTATCCGTGCCTCCTTCGTCTTTTTTGAAGATGTATGCCGCGCCGGTATTACTATTTTCACCCCCGGCGCCTACCACGAGATAATTTCCATCTATAGACACCGATCCACCAAAGGCGGCTGCAAAACTTTCATTTGATGACGCCAGTTGCTTGAGTTGTCCCCAGTTATCAGTACCTCCGTGATCCTTTTTGAAGATGTAAGCGGTACCGGAATAAAAAGCTCCTATGCCTGCCAGTCTTGCCCCAACAACAATATAGTCACCAGAAATGGAGATGGCGCCACCAAATTTATCTCCCCCGGAAGCATCGGCCGCCATCAGTTTTTTCACTTCCCCCCAGTTGTCTGCACCGCCCTGGCCTTTCCTGAAGACATAAGCAGCGCCGGCATCATTACCTCCCTGGTCTTCATCTTCGGCGCCCACTACGATATAATCTCCATCTATCGCTACCGTTCGCCCGAAGAAATCATTCAGGCCCCGGTCTGAGGCGACGAGTTTTTTAATCTGTCCCCAGTTGTTAGCGCCGCCCGCATTTTTCTTGAAGACATAGGCGGCGCCGGCATTCGATATGGGGTTGCTGATGCCGTCTGCATCGTGTTCTTCCCGATAGGCGCCCACCACGGCATAATCTCCACTAACGGCCACACTATACCCGAAGCCGTCTCCTTCTTCGCGGTCGTCCGCGACCCTTTTCATAAGGTCGTCATAGGATAGATTATCATTAACATCCACCGTAACATCAACGGAGGTTGTCTTCTTACACCCCAGGCCGTTGGTGATCGTCAGCTCCGCCGTATAATTGCCCGGCGAAGCGTAAGTGTAGGTAGTATTCCCGGCGGTATTGTCATCTTCACTTCCGTCCGCAT
>JAGFJE010000584.1 GCA_024103175.1 Phaeodactylibacter sp. | reverse complement strand
GATTTAACACATAAAAGAAATTTTAAATAATATTAATTCCTAAAATATTAATTTGCAGTATGTTACATCAAATACTACCATTCCCTGCCATAATGCTACCGTTCCATTAATGGATGTGCTGTTGGTGTTTTATTAGTGGCATCTTTGGTGGCTTTTTATTTATCTTTAGTTTCAAAAAAGCGCCTATGCGTCCTATGAACAATTACAGGAAGGATCCCGAAGCGAACAATCTGGTTGCTGCGTACGAAGAGCAGTTCAAAAGCGGGGAGATGGCCTTTTTTGAGGAGAAGGCCTACCTGAAGATCATTGAATTTTACGAAAAAGACCATCAACTCGATAAGGCACTGGAAGTGGTAGGCCATGCCATTGCCCACCACAGCTATTCTGCCGACTGTTATACCCGTAAAGCGGAGCTGTTGATCGGCCTGGGTAAGGAACAGGAGGCTTTGCACGTGCTGGAAGAGGCTCGCCTGTATGCCCCCCTGGAGCCGGAGATCGACCTGCTGTGTGCCGAGGCCCTTGCCGGCCTGGGGCGCACTGCTGAGGCACTGCCCATCCTGGAAGGGTTGCGGGAACAGGCCGGCCCGGAACTGCTCAGCAACATCTATCTGGTGGAGGCTATCATTTTTGAGCAGGAAGAGGAGCACGAACGCATGTTCCTGTCTCTCAAATCGGCCATTGACCTGGACCCGGAAAATGTCGCCGCACTGGAGCGTTTCGGTGTTTGCGTGGAGCTGTCCCGGAAATATGAGGAGAGCGTGGCGATTCACGAAGCGATCCTCGACCGGGACGCCTATTCGGCAGTAGCCTGGTTCAACCTCGGCCAGGCCCATGCTTACCTGGGCGATTACGAAGAGGCCATCAGCGCCTTTGAATTTGCTTTCGTTATCGACGAGGATTTCGAAGATGCCTGCCGGGAGTGCGCCGGCCTGTGTTTCGAGCTTAAGCAATACAATAAGGCGTTAAAATACTACTACGAATTGATGGAGGCCTTTGAACCGGATAGCGAGGTCTATACCGCTATCGGGCAGTGTTATTTCTACCTGGGCCAACACAACGCCTCCCTGGCCTTCTACAACCGCGCCATACAACTCGACCCGCTCAACGACGAGATCTTCTATTATATCGGGCAGTGCTACGCCAAGGAGGAGAGCTGGCAGTCTGCCACTCACTTTTTCGAAAAGGCCATTCAGGTGGAAGGCCAGCGGGAAGAATATTATATCGCCCTGGGCGAAGCATACTGGAAAACGGAGCGGATGGAAGAGGCGGCCGACTGTTTTCGCCAGGCGGTCGAGGCCAATCCCGAGGAAATTAACACCTGGGTGCACCTGGCTGCTTTCTTCCTGGCTACCGGCCAGGCCGAAGCCGCTCTGGAGTCGGTCGAATTGGGCATTGAAGAAACGGAGAGCACGGAGTTGCTGTATTGCCGGGCGGCATGCCTGATTCAGGCCGGCCGGCGGCAGGAGGCGTTTTTCTGGCTGGGAGAGGCCCTGCTCGAAGACTACGAGGCGCACCCCCTGCTGTTCAGCCTGCTGCCTCACCTGAAAGAGGACAAGGATGTTGTCTCGCTCATTTCCGCTTATTCGCTGTAGCGTTCTGGGAGGCCGGTTGTTTGTTGTTCGTTCGGCAACGGACGCGGCAAACAACCGGCAGGGCATTTACTTCCTCCAGCGTTGATGAGCGTGTATAGCGGCGCCCACCGTCCCGGCATTATTCAGTAGCTCTGCCGGCTTGACCGGGGTTCGGACGGTGATGTAGGAATCGTATTTATCGAATCGTTTACTGGCGCCCCCGCCCAGGAGGATGAGGTCGGGGTTGATGACCCGCTCCAGGTTCTGCAGGTATTCATTAAAGCGGATGCCCCATTCTTCCCAGCTCAGGTCTTCCCGTTTTCGGGCGTTGCTGGAGGCATACTTCTCGGCGACTTGTTTTTGGTTTTTCAGGAAGAAATGGCCGAATTCCGTATTGGGCACGAGCTTCCCGTCAATAAACAGGGCGGACCCTAGCCCGGAGCCGATGGTGATCAACACCACTGTTCCCATTTCCCCTTTTCCCAGGCCGAACTGCATTTCCGCCATGCCGGCGGCATCGGCGTCGTTGAGCACTTCTACCGGGCAGCCGCAGGCCAGCGAAAATATTTCAACCACATTGGTGCCGATCCACTCCTCACTGATATTGGCGGCAGAGTAGGCTACGCCCTTCTTGATGATGGAAGGGAAACCACAACCGATCAGGCCTCGCCAGTTGTGTTGGCGGACAAGTTCGGCGAAAGTTTCCGCCATGGCGTCCGGAGTGGCCGAATCCGGTGTATCCAGCCGGATGCGGTCGTTCAAAAGTTGGCCGGTTTCGATATCGACTACTGCCCCTTTGATCCCGGAAGCACCGACGTCTATACCCAGAATGGTTCGTTCCTGCATGAAATTGCTTTAGGTTACCGTATCAGTCGTATTTTCATGGTTACGTCATTTACCGGCCGGTCGCGGCCATCGGTTTGCACTGCTGCGATCTTGTCCAGTACATCCAATCCTTCCACTACTCTGCCGAAGACGGTGTATTCGCGGTCGAGGAAGGGGGTTCCCCCTGCTTCCATATACGCTTCGCGTTGCTCTTTGCTGTAGCGGATGCCCTTTTGCGCCTCGATGCGGTCGAGCATCTCCGCCGTCAGCGGTTGCCCCTGAACGATATAGAACTGTGACCCGGAGGATCGCTTTTGCGGGTTGACCGCATCGCCGGTACGGGCCGCCGCCAGAGCGCCCTTGAGGTGGATCAGGGAATCTACAAACTCGGCCTCGATGGTGTAGCCGGGGCCTCCGCTGCCCAGTGCCTGCCCTTTTGCAGCATCTTTGGAATCGGGGTCGCCTCCCTGGACCATAAAGTTCTGGATCACGCGGTGGAACAGCAGGCTGTCGTAAAAACCCTCTTCGGCCAGTTTGACGAAATTGTCCTGGTGTTTGGGCGTCGCATCATAAAGTTCAATGATCATGGCGCCAAACTCCGTTTCCAGTTCGGCAAGGCAGGCCTTCGGAGGGTCGATGGATATCTTTTTTTCCACGGTTTTTTCTTTTCCTTTGTTATTGGTGGCGGTGAGCCGCACCGTATAAGTGCCGGAAGCTTTGTATTTGTACATGGGCGATTCGGCATCCGAGG
>JAGFJE010000578.1 GCA_024103175.1 Phaeodactylibacter sp. | reverse complement strand
CAACGACCTGCGGTTTGGTTCCTTAGGCGAGTCCTTTGAGCGGCCGGAGGACTTTGTTTTTCATTTTATCCTGGAGGAGAAAGATGGCGAGTTTATCGCCCGGGAGAGTTGGGAGGAGGAACGGGATGCGGAGGGGGCGTTCGGGCGGTTGTGGGAAAGGATCAAGGGGATCTAAAGGAGCAGTCGGAAGTCGGAAGTCGGAAGGTGGAAGTCGGAAGTCGGAAGGCGGAAGTCGGAAGGCGGAAGGTGGAAGTCGGAAGGCGGAAGGCGGAAGTCGGAAGTTTACCCGGAAGAGCGCAGCGAAGACGGGCTTACCCGGAAGAGCGCAGCGAAGACGGGGCGGAATTCGGAAAGCGGAAGGCCTGAAGCAACTGACGATCAATGCCAGCGTTTGCAGGCCGGCGAAGGCCAGGATTCCATTTACAACGGCGCCCGTAATAATGGCGCCTGCAATACGGGATCGGTTACGCTTTGTTAAAACTACAGATAAGGCAATTTTGTTAAAAATAAGCATCCGACATGTTCAGAGGCGATTCCGTATATTTGATAAAAACCAAGCCATCCAAGAAGTGAAGCTTTCCGAATACGAGACTGAACGCCATAAGCATAAGCCCTCTCTCAATCACAGCATCATACAATTAAACTTAGGCGCTGAGTTGCGCTTTCGTTACAAAGATAAGTACCGCATTGCCTCAGAATTGAGCCTCGGCCTTTCCGACTGGCCCTCCGTTCCGGATATCTGTATTTATCCCAAGATGCCGCTCGACTTGCGCCAGGATATTACCACCATGACCGATCCCCCGCTTTGCGCTATCGAGATCATTTCTCCCAGCCAGGCCCTCAACGAACTCGTTGACAAGGCCGACAAATATTTCGAACACGGCGTCCGTTCCTGCTGGATCGTACTGCTCCCGCTGGGCAATATATACGTCTTCTCTTCGCCCGACGATTACGAGATCTTCCGGGCTACAGATACGCTTAAGGATACTGCACTTGATATCACCCTTCCCTTGAAGGAAGTATTTGAATGAATTCAGGTGGTTGGCCTCTCCTCTTTACAAAAAACCCTGAAGGCCTGGGCCTTCAGGGGCAGAGAGCGAATGCAAATGGTTATTGGGGTTCAGGTGTTACTCTTCGGGGTTACACAGCGGTTAAAAGCAGGGGTCCAGGGTGTTGTCTACCAGGTCTCCGCCGATGATAGTGTTCTCCACGCCGCAGTCTTTGACGACATCATTCGGGTCATTAATGATGAGGACATTGCTGGAGGAGGTAGGCAGAGCCGGGGGGCCAAAACGTTCGGTGGGGCCAACTGCGTCAAAATCGTACACGGAATTGTTGATCGATTCGTTGTTTACCAAGCGGCAGTTGTTCGTACCGTCGATCACCACATAGCCTTTCCGGGCGCCCTGTGCGGTATTCCGTACGGCGAGCCAGCCCGTTGCAGACACCTCGGCAGCTATAGCCTCTGCTCCGGAGGGGGAATAAAACAGTGTGATCACGCCTTCAAAGGTGCGTTTTTCCCATGTATCCGGCGTTCGCTATCGTTCTTTTTGCGTTCGCTATTGTTCTTTTTTCCGGAAACGGCTGGGGGAAAGCCCGAACTCCTTCTTAAAACTGGTGGAAAAATAGTTGGGGTTGCCAAAGCCGGTGCGGTAGGCGATGTCGGAGATGGGAAGGGCCGTTTGGAGCAGCAGCTTCCAGGCCTGTTGCAGGCGCACGGTCCGGATGTATTCGGTAGTGGAGCGCCCGGTGAGCGCCTTGAGCTTATTGTGCAGGGGAGTGCGCGCCATGCCCAGCTCCCGGCAGAGGGCATGTACGTCGAACTCAGCATCGGAGAGGTGGTCATGGATGATGGCCTTTACCCGCCCGATGAATTCCTTTTCCCGCCCGTACAGGCTCTCTGCTTCAGACGGCAGATCCTGCATGCCGCCGAAGCGTTCCCGGAGCCGGCGGCGCAGGGCGATGAGCTGCTCCAGGCGCACCAGCAGTTCCCGGCGGCCAAAGGGCTTGGTGAGATAGGCGTCGGCGCCGTACTCCAGCCCCTCGATGCGGCTGTCCTCGTCGGCGCGGGCGGTGAGCAGCACGACGGGGATGTGGCTGGTGCGCTCGTCCTGTTTCAGCCGGCGGCACAGCTCGAAGCCATTCATTTCCGGCATCATCACATCCGAAATGACAATGTCCGGGCCCCATTTGAGGGCTTGTTCGATGCCTTCGGCGCCGTTGGGGGCTTCTATCACTTTGAATTTCTCCTGCAGCAGTCCAGTGATGAACCCGGCCATTTCCGCATTATCTTCCACAACCAGGGCCAGGGGCTGCTCACCGCCTTCAGCGCCGGCAAACAGAGGCGCGTCCTCCTGTCGGCTTTCTGCTGTCGCCTCATAGGGTTCGACTGGAAGCAGGGCCACCTCCCGCTGTGGCGCCGACTGCCGGATCGGAAGGGTAACGGTGAAAGTACTGCCTTTGCCGGGCCGGCTTTTTACTTCGATGTGGCCGTCTAGCAGTTTGGCCAGTTCTTTTGCTAAGGATAGCCCGATTCCAGCCCCCCCTAGCCCCCCCAAAGGGGGGGGATTGGCAGCAGATGGCTGCTTGGAAGAGCCTTTAGCCTCCTCCCCCCTTCGGGGGGATTGAGGGGGGCTGGAGGAGCTATAAAACCGGTCAAAAACATACGGCAGCTGTTCTTCGGCAATGCCAATGCCAGTGTCGCTAACGGATATCTGGAGTAAGTCGGAAATCGGAAATCGGAAGTGGGAAGAGGAGCCAATTTCCGGCTTCCGCCTTCCAATTTCCGACTTCGCCCCAACTTCGCACTTCACCCTCCCTCCTTCCGGCGTAAACTTCAGCGCATTCGAAAGCAGGTTGGACAGTACAGACTGCAGTTTCTCCGGGTCGAGATCCATCAACAAGCTATCCGTTTCAGATTGAAACGCCCAGTCCACGCCTTTCTGCCGGGCGGCCGATTCAAAGGAGGCAAAGATGCCTTTCAGAAAGGGGATCACATCGGCCTGCACCAGGGTGACGGGCAGGCTGTCGGCCTCCAGGCGGGCCAGGGCCAGCAGTTGGTTGACCATGCGCAGCAACTGTTGGCCGTTACGGCGGATGCCGGCCAGGCCCTGGCGGGCGGCCTCGCCGGCCTTTTCCTGCAGCTCCTCGGCCAGGCCCAGGATGAGGGTGAGGGGGGTGCGGAACTCGTGGGTGATGTTGGTGAAAAAATTAGTCTTGAACCGGTCCATTTCCGCCAGGCGGCGGGCCTCTGCCCGGGCCAACTGCCGGCTGAGCTGGAAGCGGTAGGCGGTGTACAGCAGGGCAAGCACAAACAGGGCAAAGAGGCTACGCGCCCACCAGGTGGCGTACCAGGGCGGCAGGATGATGATCCGGAGCATTTGTTGTTCTCCACTTTCCACCCCATCGCTGTTGGCGCCTTTGAGGAAGAAGGTATAGGTTCCGGGAGAGAGGTTGGTGTAATGAGCGGTACGCTCCGTGGTGAAGGGGCTCCATTGCCGGCCGTAGCCCTCCAGTTTGTAACTGTAACGGTTTTCTTCGGGCGACTTAAAATGCAGGGCGGCAAAGGAAAGGGTGAATTCATCCTGCCAGTGCTGGAGCACCAGCTTTTTGGTGTAGGAGATCGACTGTTTCAGGAGGGAGTCAGGATGGGGAACCAGGCTTTTACCGAACAGTTGGAAATCCGTCAGCGCCAGCCTGGGCGGAACAGTATCTACCCGTATGCTATCGGGGTGAAAATACAGCACCCCGCCTGGGCTGGGAAAAAAGAGCTCGCCGGATGCTCCTCTGGTTAGTACCCTCCCGCCATACCAGGGTTCGTCAGGGCTCATCCAGATGCTGCGGTTAAACTTGCGGATAATGCGCCGCTCTACCGGGTCGAACTGTATCAGCCCATTGGCGCTATACAGCCAGAGCGTTCCGTTCTCATCGGCTACCATTTTCCATACTTGTCCCAAAGCCCGATGCAGCTTTTCCTCCAGAGGGGCCAGGGAACGTGCGGCCGGATCAAACAACCGCAGGCCAGAGCTGTGGGTGGCCAGCCAAAGGTTGCCTTTGGAGCCAAAGTGAATATCATACACCCCAAAGTCCAATTCCATATCCTCTGCTTCCCCGGTAGCAGGATCGAACCGGTATAAACCGTCCTGGTTCTGCCCCAGCCAGAGCATTCCCTGCGTATCTTCCGCGATAGTGACGATGCTGTTGGCCCAATTCGGGATGCTTTGCGTACCCTCAGCAGGATAGCAAAGGAAACTTCCTTCGGATTCGTTCACTATGCGGCACAAACCCTGCCCCCAGGCATAGATCCAAATGGTTCCCTGCCTGGATCTAAAGGCCATGAAGCCCGCTTCTGAATAAATATTTTGCTGAGGAAAGGGCTGAAAGCGGCGGACAGATCCACTCGGAATGTGCAGCCGGTCGATGCCCTTCAGCGTGCCCACCCAGAGATAATCCCCTTCCCCTTTTGCCAATCCTGAGATCCGGTTACTGCTCAGGCTATTGACCACACCCGGCTGATGTTGAAAGGAACGGAAGATGGAATTCTGCCGGTCCCAGCACAGCAGGCCTTCTTCCAGGGCGCCGATCCATAGCCAGCCCCGGTTATCCACTATTACTAATTCGGCCCTGGTATCCCATGAACCTTTATGTTGCCCGTAACCCGGGCGGAAGTAGTGAAAATGGTTCTTTTCAGCATTGTATTGGAATACTCCGTTCTGCCAGGAACCGGCCCACAGGTTGCCGGAATGATCGGAAAGCAAGGCCATCACTTGAGTGATGCGCCCGTCCTTCAAAGGGTAGTTTTGGTTATAAACAAATTCGTCTCTGCCCGCCTGCGAGTCAAAAACGGACAGAACGTGGCCGTAACCGTCTTCTTGATTAATACTGATCCAGTATTGCCCATTCTTCTTACGGGCAATACGGCCTACGCTTTTGCCTTCCTCATGAAACTGGCGAAAGGCCTGGCCCTGAAGCCCGAAAGCCAGCAGGCCCTTTCTTTTGGACCCCACCCAAAGTTCATTCCCTCCAAGCCAGTAGGCGGAGTGCAGAAAATTGGCGCAGGTGTCGCAGGCCGGCGCGCCGGGCGCCGGCTGGAAACGCTCGAAGCTGTCCGATCCGGGATCAAAGCGGTACAGGCCGTCGTTGGTGGGTATCCAGATGTGGCCTTCCCCGTCTTCGGCCATGGGGCCGTTGAGGTCGGAGGGAAGGGAGGACGGATCACCGGGATTATGGACGAAATGGGTGTCCAGTGCTGCTTCCGGGCTGTGGCCGCCCGCCTCCTTTTGAATGTCGACGGCGTACAAGCCGCCGTCCAGCGTGCCCACCAGCAGGCGGCCCCGGTTGTCCTCGATCATGGTGTTGATGACATAGGGGATGAGTTGTTCTTTGCGCCAGGGTTGATACAGGCAAGGGCGAAATGCATCTCGTTGAGGGTCGTATTTAAAGAGGCGGGCCTGCTGCCGGATCAGGCCCAGCCAGATGCCGCCGTTTTTATCCACATAGAGCCGAGGATATTCCTGTTGGGGAAAATCACCACTACCACTGCCGTCCGAAGGGTAGTAATACCTCATCTCATAACCGTCGTAGCGGACAATTCCGCTGGGGGTGGCCAGCCAGATGAAGCCCTTTTTGTCCTGCGCAATATCCAGGACGGAAGGGTCGGGCAGGCCGTCTTCGATGGTGAGGCGATCGAAACGGAGGGCCTGGGGTTGGGCAAAAAGAAAGGAGAGTATTGTGGGTAACAATAGGTGGAGTAGAAGGATAAGGGTGTAGGGCCTGTTCGGCATATTATAAATTAAGTGCCTGTAGAATGTCAGGAAGCCCAGGCTCAAGCCTGAGTGAAATGAGCGTGCTTTCGCTGAAGCCTATGCATAAAACTCCAGCAGCCGGAGAAAATTGCGCCCTGACAGTCCGGCCTCGGGCGCCAATTTACCATTGGCGCGCGAGTTGTCTGACTAATTTAAATATAAACGGTGGCTTAAGTCCGAGCGCAATGGAAAATTGCGCCCCGACACTGCATGCTCACAAACTTTTAATAAATTTAATAATGATTTCTACGAAAATCATCTAACCCCACACAAACATGCAGAAGCTACTTTTTCTGCCAGTACTGTTACTGGTATTGTCCACCACTCTTTTTTCCCAGGCCCGAACTGTCACCGGTATGGTCTCTGATACACAGGGCGCTCCACTACACGGCGCCACTGTGCTGGCCAGGGGAACCTCCATTGGAACGGCAACGGACAGCACCGGGGCTTTTACCCTTACCCTTCCGGAAAAGCTCAATGTACTGATAATCCAACATATTGGCTACGCCACACAGGAAGCCAGGATCGGTAACCAAACCCGGCTCATCCTTCGCCTGGAAGAGCAGGCCGCCGGCCTGGAAGAGGTGATGGTGGTGGGCTTCGGCGAGCAGAGCCGCCGGCGCCTTACCAGCTCGATGTCTTCGGTAGGAGAAGAAGCGTTTGAAAATGTTTCTGTACCCACTTTCCAGAGGGCCCTGCAGGGCAGAATGCCGGGAGTAGTAATGACGAACGCCTCCGGCGGCCTCAACGCCGAGGCCATCATCCGCATCCGGGGAGTGGGCTCCATCAGCGCGGGCAACCAGCCGCTCTTTGTGGTCGACGGGCTGATCCTGGCCTCCCGCCCGGACGATTACCTGGGCGTGTCCACCAACCCGCTCATCTGGCTCAACCCCAATGATATTGCTTCTGTCAGTGTGCTGAAAGATGCCTCTGCTACCGCTATTTACGGCGCACGGGGCGCCAACGGGGTGATCCTGATCACGACCAAAAGCGGGCAGTACAACCGGGCGCCGCATTCCAATGTCAGTTACTATGCCGGCTTTTCGGAGATCAGCCAAAAACACGATCTGCTGAATGGCCGGGAATATGCCAGCCTGTGGAATGAAGCTGCCCGCAACGCCGGCTACAACCCCGCCACCGATCCTGATCTGTTCTTCGACGTGGGCGCCCAGCCTTCCACCGACTGGCAGAAATTGCTCCTGCAGAAAGGGTTCGTGCAGGAGGCCGCCGCCAACACTTCCGGAGGCACGGCCAACACCAAATACTACGTGGGCGGTTCCTTCCGGGCCGAAGACGGCTACCTGCGCAACACCCGCCTGCAGCGGTACAGCCTCCGCGCCAACCTCGAGCAGATGATCGGCGATAAGGTGCGGGCCGGCATTTCCATCAACCCCTCCCGCACCATCGACAACCGGACGGGCAACCAGTGGGCAGGCTCCGCCTGGGGCGCTACTGCCTGGTTTCGGCCCAACGTGGAAGCCCTGGATGCAAATGGCGATTGCCGCCGGGACCCCATCATCGGTTTCCCGGGCAACCCCTGCGTTGTACTGGAAGACCAGGATATCGAGGGCGTCACCTCCCAGGTGCTGGCCAGTGCGCACCTGAGCTGGGCGCCCCTGGCGAACCTGCGGTTCAGAACGGAGCTGGGCGTCGAATCGTACCAGGTGCAACAATCTGCCCGCTTTGGTTCGGCTACCTGGTTCGGCGCGCCGTCCGGGCAAGCGTCCTTCTCCAACCGGCAGGTATTCAACTACAACTGGGCCAACCTGGCCACCTGGGAGCGGCAGTGGGCAGGAAAACACCACCTGGCCGTCACGGCCGGCATTCAGTTAACCAAGGACAGGTATCAGGGGCAAAACGCAGGAGCGATCGGTTTTGCCGATGACCGGTTATCCTCCCTTAGTGCCGCCGCCAACCCGGCCTGGGCAGAGAGCTTTCAGACAGAGGCGGCCTTTCTGGGCTACCTGGCGCGCGCGAATTACGCCTTCCAAAACCGCTACCTGCTGGATGTTTCCGCCCGGTACGACGGCTCCTCCCGCTTCGGGGAGGACAACCGCTACGGCTTCTTCCCCGCACTGTCTGCCGGGTGGATCATCTCGGAAGAGGGTTTCTTCGAGGGAGAGCTATTTGATCTTTTGAAGCTCCGGTCCAGCATCGGGCTGACGGGCAATGCGGAGATCGGCAACGACCCCTACCGGGCGCTCGTCAACTTCGGGGCTGCTTATGGCGGGCAGCCGGGCTACATCATCGAGTCGCTGGAAAACGGATCCCTGGGCTGGGAAAAGAGCCGGCAGTGGGACGCGGGGCTGGACTTCAGCCTCTGGAACGGCCGCCTGCGGGGCTCTATGGACTATTACATCAAAGATACCAGAGACCTGCTGCTGGAGCAACCCGTACCGGCCGTCAACGGCATCAGCATCCTCACTCGGAATGTGGGCGCGGTGCGCAACCAGGGTTTTGAATTCAACCTGGCCGCGGATATCCTGAGGGAAAATTTCGGCTGGACGCTGGAAGTGAACGGCGCCACCCTGAAAAACGAGGTGCGGCAACTGCTGGGCCAGGACGGCGATGGCGTTCAGGAAGATATTATACTGAACAGCCGCATGCTCTTCCGCCCGGGCCTGTCCGTCGGCTCTTTCTACCTGGTGGAATACGCCGGAGTGGACCCGGATAACGGAGACGCCCTCTTTTTCGGCCCGGACGGCAGCCGGATCACCGATGCGCCCTCCTCCAACCGCAGGGTTGTGGGCAAGTCGCTGCCCTCCTTCACCGGCGGTTTTACCCATATTTTTCGATATAAGGATTTCGACCTGTCAGCCTTTTTCCATTTCAAAACCGGCTACAAGATCTACTGGGAAAGCTCCATGGAACAGAATATGGCCTTCGGCGACAATCAGCGCCGTAGCCAGCTGAACGCCTGGAGGCCCGATAACCGTGAAACGGATGTCCCTCAGGCGCGGCTCTTTGTTAATAACGGCGCCCAGCCGTCCACCCGCTACCTGAAAGACGGCGATTACCTGCGCCTGCAGCATCTTCAGTTGGGATACACTTTCCAGGGTATCGGTTCAGGAAAAAATACCTTGCGCCTCTTCGCTGCCGCCCAGAACCTGTTGACGTTCACCCGCTTCCCCGGGCTGGACCCGGACGCGGAGTTCTACGCGCCGGAGTCGGCGGCCCTGGGGGCGATACGGTACAATTTGCCGGCGGCGCGGACGTATACGATGGGGTTTACGATGGAGTTGTAGGGGGGTGGAACGCAGAGAGATAGAACGCGCCTGCCTGCTCGCCAGTGGCATCACTGGCAGGCAGGGATGCCGCGGATCGAGCGGATTATCGCGGATCAGGGAGATAATCGGAATGCCAGGCTTGCCAGGGGAACCACATCCGCGCGGATCTGCCGCACCGGCGTTATACTCAAACACAAAACTACTTTTCAATGAAATACATACCCTTCCTGTTCACCGCCCTCCTGGTTGCCTCCTGCAACTTCCTCTCCGATGTGGAGCCGTCGGATCAATTGTCCGCAGAGGAAGTCTTCCAAACCGCCCACGACCTGGAGGCCGCCCTCACGGGCGCCTACGACGGCGTGCAGCACGGCAGCCTGCTGGGCCGCAATACAATACTCTTTGCCGACCTGATGACGGATAATGTCGACTATCGGAGCGGCGACTTCCTCAATGTAGCCGCCCTGCAGATGGACCCCACCGATTTCTACGCAGAAAACCTGTGGGCACAGGGTTACAAAACCATCAACCACCTCAACGCCATCCTGGATGCCCTGCCCCGGGTGGCGGCGCAGGACGCCAGCCTGACGGAAGAAGGCGCGGAACGAATTGAAGGAGAAACGCTCTTCCTGCGGGGCGTCATTTACTTCGAACTGGCGCGCCTGTTCTGCCAGCCGATAGGCTCGGGCAAACACCAGGAGCTGGGGCTGCCGCTGATGCTGGAGCCGGTGCTTTCGGCAGCGCAACTGCAGTTTCCGGCCCGGAGCTCCATTGCCGAAACCTACGCCAGGGCGACGGCCGATATCGAAAAGGCCAGGGCATTACTCCCCGAAACTGCCGAAAGGGGCCGGGCCAACCGCTACGCCGCCCTTGCCTACCTGGCCCGCATCGCTTTCCAGCAGGAGGACTACGCTACGGCAGCCGCACTGGCCGGGGAGATCATCGGCAGCAGCCGCTATTCGCTGACGCCAACGCCCGAAAGATTTTTCGTAGATGAAGGTTCTTCCGAAGAGATCTGGGCCATCCTCGCCACGGCCAGTGATGAGATCGAAGGGGGAGGCGGGCTGTCCTCCATTTATCACCCGAGCGGGCCCAATGAGGCTTACATTTCTGACGATCTAAAAAAGAACGGCTACGAGGCCGTTATTCCGCCCGGCCAGCTGGCGGCCGTTCAAAACGCAGGCTATGCGGTGGTGGACCTCCGCTACGCTCCTCCCCTCATCTCCGCCGATACGACACGTACCAACAAATACGAAAACGGCTGGATCGAAAATGAGGACGATGCGCCCATTGCCCGCCTGGCGGAGTTCCTCCTGATGCGCGCCGAAGCGCTGGCCCGCACTGAGGGCGTCAACGAGGAAAGCATCGCCCTGCTCAACCAGGTACGGGAGCGATCCCTGCGCGCCTTGGACAGTCTGGGGCGGGTGGTTCCGGACGGCGCTGCCCTGCTGCTTTACCGGCCGGAGGACTTTGCGGATGAGGACGCCCTCACCGAGGCCGTCATCCTGGAGCGGCGCGTGGAACTGGCCTTCGAGGGTTACTATTTCCACGACCTGATGCGGCGAAAAGCGGCGGTGCGGGAATTGCCTTATGACGATGAGCGCTTACGCCTCCCCATTCCGCAGCGGGAGGTGGACGCCAACCCGAATTTGGTGCAGAATGGGGGGTATT
>JAGFJE010000555.1 GCA_024103175.1 Phaeodactylibacter sp. | reverse complement strand
ACATCGGCGGCAGCACGGCCGAAGCCCAGGAGAATATCGGCCAGTTTGTGCCCAATAAGATCATTCAGTACATCAATACCGGAAGCACTACCGGTAGCGTCAACTTCCCCAATGTGCAGTTGCAGGGCGTCAAGGACGCTCACCGCCTGCTGCACATCCACCACAACGTACCCAATGTGCTTGCCCAGATCGATCAGATACTCGGCCGCCACAACATCAACATTCTCAGCCAGTACCTCAAGACCAACGAGCAGATCGGCTACGTGATCACCGATGTTGACCAGGCCTATAGCCAGGAGCTGATCGAAGAGTTGAAGCAGATAGAGCCCACGATCTGGTTTAGAGTGTTGTATTAGTTCTTTGTTGAAAGTTGTTGGCCGCCGGGCCTAACGATGTTCGGGCAACCAACAACTTTCAACCGACAGAGCTGCTTCGTATTGCACTAGTACCCCGGAACTTCATTCCGGAGGCACTAGTGCGACTAGACCGAATTAACGGGCGATTTCGTGGCCCCTTAACGTTCTGGTTCACAGCAGCTTAAATTAACCCGTTAATTCGTTCCGCTTTCACTAGATATCCGCCTCCAGGAATTCTTCCCTACTGCGGTAACCGATCTCCGGCAACCCTTCCTTAGACAGGGCGGCATTGAGGTTGGACAGGCGTTCCAGCACACCTTCCATTTTGGCCTGTGCGGCTTCCAGTTGGGAAAACAGCAACTTCAGGTTCTGCAGCTGGGCATTGGAAGGGCGGCCGGCATAGCCGGCGACCTCGCCGTAGAGGGAGGCGATCTTCTCGCGCAGTTTCGGTTCGGCCGCTCCCACATAGTTGTCGCCGGTAGTGACGACGAGTTCTTCCTTCATGGCCTGAAGCTCAGCGCTAAAGGGGCCCAGCAGTTTCATCACCTTCTTGGACGGGCTCTTGCCTTCGGCCGTTTCGGCTCCTTCCGCCATCCGGCCGATCTGGTCGATGAGGTAGGCCAGGCTTTCATTCATATCGTACAGCTTCATAGCCGCCTCATGCTGGGCGGCCCGGTCGGCATCGGTGTGTATGGATTCCGGGTCGGGAATCAGCTCCAGGGTGGTTTCGTAAACATCCTTCCCCTTTGTCAGTCGCACCGTATAGGTTCCGGGAGGTACGGTAGGCGTAGTAAAGCCGCCGAAGGTAAAGGTTTTGGCGGTGGCGATCTTGGGCATTTTATAGCGGTAGTTCCACAGCACTTCATTAATGCCTTTGCTCTTGCCGGGAACGAGGCTCGCCACCTTTTTGCCGGCCGGATCGAGAATTTCCATTTCCATTTTGCCGAAAGTGTGGCGCTTTTTCAGGTAATAAACGATGCGGGCAGAGGAAGTGGGGTTGTCGCCTACAAATTCGCCGAAGGCAGACGTACCGCCCAGGCTGGAAGGCTCCTTAATCACCGACGGAGGCCGTTCGAAGAAGTGGACATCCTTGGCAGCCACTTCGGGGGTAAGCTGGCGCAGGGGCGTCACATCGTCGATGATGATGATGCCGCGGCCGTGGGTGGCCAGCACCAGGGCGTGGTCGCGGGGGTGCAGCGTCACGTGATGGACGGCCACAGCGGGCATGTTGTTGGTGAATTTTGACCAGTTCTTACCGCCGTCAACGGTGATGTACAGGCCGAATTCGGTACCCAGGTACAGCAGGTTGGGATTGACGAAGTCTTCCTGAATGCTGCGGGCGAAGCCTTGAATGTCTTCCGTGGCGATGGAAACCCAGGTTTTGCCGCCGTCCGTGGTTTTATAGGCGTAGGTGTTGCCGTCGTTCTGCGTATGGCCGTCAAAAACGGCGTATGCCGTTTGCTTATCGAAATGGCTTGGCTCGATGTGGTACACCCAGGTGTTTTTGGGCAGGGCGGGAATGTTGGCGGTGACGTTGGCCCAGGTTTTGCCGCCATCCATGGTCACCTGCACGTTGCCGTCGTCGGCGCCTGCCCAGATCACGTTTTCATCCAGGGGCGATTCGCCGATGGTGAAGATGGTGCAGTGGTTTTCAGCGCCGGAATTGTCGACGCTGATGCCGCCGCTTTCTTCCTGAAGCTGTTTGGCCGGGTCGTTGGTGGTCAGGTCCGGAGAGATCTTCACCCAGGTTTCTCCCCGGTCGTCGGAGCGGTGGAGAAACTGGCTGCCGACGTACAGGCGGTCCGCCTTGTGGGCGCTGGTAGAGATGGGCGTATTCCAGTTGAAACGGAGCTTGGGGTCTCCTTCTTCGGCGTACGGCTTGATGGTTTTGATCTGTTCTTTAGCCATATCGACCCGCCACAGCCCTTCGGCGCCCTGCATTTCCGAGTAGCAGATGTTGGGGTCTTCGGGGTGGGGATAAACGCGGAAGCCATCGCCGTAGCCTACCCCCAGCCAGTCGCGGGCTTCAATGCCGCCGGGGCTGGCCGAGGGCCCCACCCAGGAGCCGTTGTCCTGCAGGCCGCCGTAGACGCGGAAGGGCTTCTGCATGTCAACAGTAACGTGATAGTACTGGGAAACCGGCAGCCCTTTTACCATTTCCCAGACGGTGCCGCCGTCCCAGGAACGGTAAACGCCGCCGTCGGAGCCCAGGTAGATCCGGTCCGAGTCTTTAACGTCAAACCAGTAGTCGTGGATGTCGGCGTGAACGCCGCTGCCGATCTGGCGGAAGGTCTTGCCCCCGTCCTTGCTGATGGAGCCGCTCAGGCCGGCTTTGGCCACCACCTCCGGGTTGCGGGGGTCGACGACGATGCGGGAGAAATAGAATGGCCGCAC
>JAGFJE010000510.1 GCA_024103175.1 Phaeodactylibacter sp. | reverse complement strand
TGGACCGCCTGCTGGAAACCGCCCACAAGTTCGACTTCCCCGTCCACCGCGCCTACCAGGACCTGAGCAAGGAACAACGCCGCCTGCTCTGGACGGGCAATGAGCACTTCTGGGGCATCAACGACTTTTTTGCCGAGCTCGAGGAAAAGACCTACAAGATACAGAACCGCGTCATGCTGGCCCGGTACCGGGGTCGCACTACCTGCCCCACCTGCGAGGGCGGCCGCCTGCGCAAAGAAGCCACCTACGTGAAAGTCGATGGCAGCAACATTACCGAGCTGGTGGAGCTGCCCATCGACGAGCTGCTGGAATTCTTCAAAACCCTCGAGCTGAGCGACTTCGACGCCAAGGTGGCGCGCCGCCTGCTGATCGAGATCACCAACCGCCTGCAGTTCATGTGCGACGTGGGGCTGAGCTACCTCACCCTGAGCCGCATCTCCTCCACCCTGAGCGGCGGAGAAACCCAGCGCATCAACCTGACCCGCACCCTGGGCTCCAACCTCACCAGCTCCATGTACATTCTGGATGAACCCAGCGTGGGGTTGCACCCCCGGGACACCAACCGCCTGGTGCGTGTGCTGAAATCCCTGCAGGGCCTCGGCAATACGGTGATCGTCGTTGAACACGAAGAAGACGTCATTAAAAATGCCGATTACCTGGTCGACATCGGCCCGGCGGCGGGCATCCACGGCGGGGAAGTTGTCTTTGCCGGGCCCTACGAGGCCATCTATGACGAAGCGGCCGACAGCCTGACCGCAAAGTACATGAGCGGCAGGATGGCCATCCCCGTTCCACATCGCCGCCGCAAGAGCAGCAACTTTCTGGAGATACTGGGCGCCCGCCAGCACAACCTGCAGAATATCGACGTGCGCCTACCGCTCAATACCATGACGGTAGTGACCGGCGTCTCCGGCTCCGGCAAAACCACCCTGGTAAAATCCATCCTCTACCCCGCCCTGAAAAAACACCTGGGCGAGAGCTATTCCCGCGCCCCCGGCCAGTTCGGGCAACTGGCGGGCAGCCTTTCGCTGCTCACGCAGGTGGAGATGGTCAACCAGAACCCCATCGGCAAATCGTCCCGCTCCAACCCGGTAACTTATGTGAAGGCCTACGACAGCATCCGCAAGCTGATGTCCGACCAGCAACTGTCCCGGATACGGGGCTTCAAACCCAAGCACTTCTCCTTCAACGTCGACGGCGGCCGCTGCGATACCTGCAAGGGGGAAGGCGAGCAACTGATCGAAATGCAGTTCCTGGCCGATGTGCGCCTGGAATGCGAAGAGTGCGGCGGCAAGCGCTTCAAGCAGGAGGTCCTCGACGTGCAGTACAAGGGTAAGAACATTCACGATATCCTGGAACTCAGCGTGGAGGAAGCCCTGGCGTTCTTCTCCGATGAGAAGGACGTCGTCGGCAAATTGCAGCCGCTGTTCGACGTGGGGCTGGGCTACATCCACCTGGGGCAATCTTCCAGCACCCTCTCCGGCGGCGAGGCCCAGCGCGTCAAACTGGCTTCCTTCCTCACCCGCGAACGCTCCAACGAACACATCCTCTTCATCTTCGACGAGCCCACCACCGGCCTGCACTTCCACGACATCCGCAAGCTGCTCGACGCCATGAACGCCCTGGTGGAGAACGGCCACACCGTCCTCATCGTCGAACACAATATGGAAGTCATCAAGAACGCCGACTGGGTCGTCGACCTGGGCCCGGGCGGCGGCCAGGAAGGCGGCAACCTCGTCTTTCAGGGCCCGCCGGAGGAACTGGTGAAGGTGGAAGGGTCGTTTACGGGGCAGTATCTGAAGGAGAAGTTATAGAATGGCGGAACACGGACGCTGTCGCTCCGCGCTTTCGCCGACGGATGAAGCCTTTGGCGAAGAGCCTTGGCACCAGGCGATGACGCGGATTGTACGGATCCGCACGGAGGAAAGCATGAGCGTGCCGAATCCGCGAAAATCCGCCTGATCCGCGTCATTCGCGTTCTATCCCTACTTAAACGGATCTTCAAACCTACTGGCCGTCACCAGTTCTTCATCCGTCAGCGTTTTCAGGAAAGCCACCAGGGCGGCCTTTTCTTCATTGGTAAGATTAAGCCGCTTGGGGTTATTGCTGTGGTTTTCCCGCAGGCGGTGGTCGAGGTTGGGGTGCATCTGCAAGCCAGAGTTATAGTGTTCCACCACTTCCTCCAGGGTGGCGAAGCGGCCGTCGTGCATATAGGGCCCCGTCAGGGCGATGTTGCGGAGGAAGGGCACCTTAAACTTGCCGTTATCGGCGGGGTTGCCGGTGATGGCCCCGACGCCCTTGTCGGCATATTCCACATCCAGGCCGTTGTTGGCCAGCTTTTCCGGAGAGATGGACATATTGGCGCCGTGGCAGGAAGAACAGTTGTGAATGAACAGCATCTTCCCCAGGTTTTCCTGCTGGGTGAAATTGGAGAACGGGCGGTTGGCGTCTCCCTTGGCGGCGGCCAGCCCTTCGTCGAAGCGCGTGCGGGTAGAGACAATAGAATTGATAAACTCCTGAAGCGCGTCGGTGATCATATTGGGCTGAACGGCTTCGGTATTGTAGGCCTTGCTGAACAGCACCCTGTAATGGGGTTCCTGCGCCAGGCGGCCGGAGAGTTCGTGCAGGTTCATTCCCATTTCGATGTCATCCTGTATGGTCATAGCGCTCTGTTCAGCGATGGAATGGGCGCGTTCATCCCAGAAGAAAAACTGCGGTTGAGAGAATGGTTCGATGCCATTGCCGCCCCCGCCTTCATAGGAAGATTTGAAATTCGCCACCGACCCCAGCGCCAGGGAATTGCGGGGGGTAAGCTCTCCGTTAAAGCCCTCGCTGAAAGCCTTGTTGTCGGAAAAGGCCAGTTCCTGATGGTGGCAGGACGAACAGTTGACCTTCTGGTTGCGGGATAGCTTGTTGTCGTAGAACAGCACCCGGCCCAGGGTGGCCTTGGCGTTGTTGATCGCCGGCGGCGCCATGCCCAGCTCGAGCATGTGCTGGGGCAGCTTAACTTCGTAATCCACTCGGTCGTTGGGCAGGTTGAGCACGGCGGAAATGGCCTGGTATTCCTCATCGGAATAGGTGGTGTAACTCACATCCACCGTATCTTTTACGCAGGAGGCCAGAGAAATGGAAAGCATGAGAAGAAGAGCGAGTATAGTTCTCGTTTTCATAACTTAGGGAATTTAGTTAACAAGGCTTTATTGAATTTAGCTGACGTTAACCGCCTGCGGGCGGTGGGCTAACAGTAGCGGTTAACGTCAGCACAGCCAGAGCCGGGTGGCGCGTATGTGTTTAGCGTTGAGGTGAGGTGACATCTTTTTGCCCCCAGATCCTGGCGATTAAGCCTGTTTCGGCGGATTGAGGGGCAAAAAAGGTGTCATCTCACTTCGCCAGATGACATCCCGAAAATATCGGGAC
>JAGFJE010000462.1 GCA_024103175.1 Phaeodactylibacter sp. | reverse complement strand
CATCCTGCTCGGCCTGCCCGGCAGCGAAGTCCCCTTCACCCCCGAACAGGTACTGAAACTGCTCGAACAGTACCGCCATATCGACAGGGCTAAGCTGAAAGCCAACCTGGCCCACTTCCTCCAGGCCGTAACGCCCGCCGCCGAGGCCGCCGGCGTAAAGCTCGCCATCCATCCCGACGACCCGCCCTTCTCCGTCCTCGGCCTGCCCCGCATCATGAGTACCGGGCAGGACATCGAGGATATCATGGCCGCCGTGCCCAGCCCCGCCAACGGGCTGTGTTTCTGCACGGGTTCCTATGGCGCCCGGGCGGACAACAACCTGCCGGCCATGGCCGGAAAGTGGGGCTCCCGCATCTACTTCCTCCACCTGCGAAATACGAAACGGGATGCGGAAGGCAACTTCTACGAGGCCAACCACCTGGATGGAGACACCGACATGTTCGCCGTCATGAGCGAAGTGGTAAAGCTCATGCACCGCGAACAGCGGAGCATCCCCATGCGGCCCGACCACGGCCATAAGATGCTGGATGACCTGGGCAAAAAAACCTACCCCGGCTATTCCGCCATCGGCCGCCTGAAAGGGCTGGCGGAACTGCGGGGGCTGGAGTATGGGGTAACCCGATTACTGAAAACAACAGGCGAGATCTGATGGGAAGATCCTGATTATAAGGGACTGCATAGCCGTTCTTCGAAGCTATTCGGGTCCGCCTTCAGGTTAGACTTGACAAGTTTCCCGGCAGGCGCTCCGCTGAAAACTTGTCAAGTCTTTCTTAGCGTTATAAAACTTAATTGACAAAGTACTTTATATCCGGAATGAAATGAGGAAATACATGGAAATACACGGAATTGTAATGGAAACGCTCTCCCGGCCCGGGTTAGCACGATATTGCCCTGTTTCAAAATATCTCAATTTATTTCTTCCCACCCTGTTCCTGTTGCTGGCCGCCGGCTGCAGGCAGGCGGAGCCTCCCGCAGAAGCGGCTTCGACGTTTAACAACCCCATACTGGCGGGTTTCAACCCCGACCCCAGCATCTGCCGGGTGGGGGAAGACTACTACCTCGTCAATTCCACTTTCGCCTACTTCCCCGGCATCCCCATCCTGCACAGCAAAGACCTCGTTAACTGGAACCAGATCGGCGCCGCCATCACGAGGGCGGAGCAGATGGACCTCTCCTCCCAGGGCATCTCCCGGGGCCTGTTTGCTCCCGCCATCACTTATCACGACGGCTGGTTCTACATCGCCTGTACGCTGATAGACAATGGCGGCAATTTTATCGTCAAGGCCGAGCGCCCCGAAGGGCCGTGGTCCGATCCATACTGGCTGCCGGAAGTCAACGGTATCGACCCCTCCCTGTTCTTCGACACCGATGGGAAAGTATATATTATTTACAACAGCATCCCCCCGGACGATCAGCCCCTCTACGACGGGCACCGGACCCTCCGGATGTACGAATTACACCCGGACAGCCTTCAAGTCACCGGCGACGAGTACCTGCTGATCAACGGAGGAACCGACATCAGTAAGAAGCCGGTATGGATCGAAGCGCCGCACATTTATAAACTGAACGGCTACTATTACCTCATGGCCGCCGAAGGGGGTACCGCCTACAACCATTCGGAAGTGGTTTTCCGGGCAAAAGACATCGCCGGCCCTTACGAAGTGTTCGAAGGGAACCCCATTCTCACCCAGCGGCATCTGGACCCCCAGCGCCCTCACCCCATTACCTCCACCGGCCATGCTGATATCGTGCAACTGCCTTCCGGCGAATGGTGGGCCGTTTTTCTGGGATGCCGGCCTTATCAGGGCGGGCATTACAACACCGGAAGGGAGACCTTCCTCGCCCCGGTCCGCTGGGAAAACGGCTGGCCCGTCATCAACCCCGATCACGAAGAGGTGCAATACCGGTATCCGCTGCCGGCTACCGGCAAAACCACCCAACCGGCCCGGCCGCTCAGCGGGAATTTCACTTACCGCGAGGATTTCAGCAGCCCCCTGGAGCAACGGTGGCTCTTCCTCAGAAACGTCAGGGAGCCCTGGCATAAACTGGATACAGCGGCAGGCGCCCTCGCCCTGAACCTCCGCCCGGAAGTGATCGATACCGCCGGCAACCCCTCCCTGATGGTAAAGCGGCAGCCTCACCTGCACGGTTCCGTGAGCACACACATCGAATTTTCACCCGCCCGGAAAGGGGAAAGGGCGGGGCTGCTCGTCCTCCAGAACGAAAACCACTATTATTTCATCAATAAGGCGGAACAGCACCTGGAGGTATTGAAGAAAACGGCGGATGGTTTCGAAACGCTGGCCCGGCAGCCCTACGAAGAGAAGGGCGCCCACCTGAAAATAGCGGCCGACGGCAATAAATACCACTTCTACTACAGCGAGGACGGCAACAGCTACACACCCCTTCTGGAAGGCGCCGACGCCACCTACCTGAGCACGGAAACGGCCGGGGGGTTCGTCGGCTGTATGTACGGCCTGTACGCCACCTCCAGCGGAGAACCGTCGGAAAACCAGGCTGTGTTCGATTACTTCGAGATCCGGACGGAGGAGGAAGTTTTCCGGGAGCAGCTGTCGCATTAAAATAATATAAAACATTGCCACGAAAACACGAAAGCACAAAATCCGCACGAAAGTGTTTGTGGAATTTCGTGTTTTAGAGCTTTCGTGGCAAAATTTATGCGGCCGCAGCCCGCAAATCAAAAATCGAACATCAAAAATCAAAAGCGCCCCCTGTCCAGCAGATCCCTCACCGCGTGCACCAGGTACACATAGCTGGCCCCCACGCTGATGACGTACTCGTTCTCCCCCCACAGGAAGGGCCAGTCCTCTTTGTTCTCCGGGAAATCCGGTTGCAGGATCAGCACGCCCGGCACGACGCCGCCGGCGATGAAGGAAAAATCGGCCCGGTTGATACCGTAGGCCACCTTTTTGGAAACGGCGCCGACGCCGGAAACCAGGGACAGGTTCGACGCGGGGTGGCAACCGTAGATATAATTTAACCCCCGGAAGACATCCTCCTTATCGATGATCCCGGGAAACGCCTTGTGCAGCAGGTAATTCGTCTGGGCAAAGGCGATCACCTGCCCGCTGCCCGCCCAGCCGCCGGTGGCGATGGGCACGCCGAAGGGGTTCTCCTCATGATATTGATCAACCTGTTGTTTGTATTTCCGGACGAGCTTTTCCAGCTTTCCGGCATATTCCTCGTCCATCAGGGGCAGGGCACGGACGGCGGGAGCGGCGCTCTGTACAAACCGCTCCTCGATGGTGCTCCATTGTTCGGCCAGGCGGCGGCGGTATCTGTCCTTTTGGGTAGTCCGCAGCAGTTCGACGGTAGCCTTCAGCTCTTCGTCACCGAGTCGGCCGCCGGTGGTGTTGCCGTGGTGAAACAGGCCGGGTTCATGGCCCTGCTCTTCTTCCCAGGCCCTTTCGGCAGTAGCCAGGCACTCCTCCGCCAGTTCGTCGTTGTACCCCCGCAGGGCGCGGCTGGCGGCCGCCAGGGCGGCGACAGAGCCGTAGTTGAGGGGAGTGGACTTGCTGGTGAACGCCCAGCGGTCATCGAAGGAGCCGCTGGTTAGGCCGTCCGTCTCCAGGCTGTCGAGGCCGGGGTTGTAGACGAGGTTATCCGTTTTAGTAACGCCGTCGCCGAGGTGGTGGTAGGTGTGCAGGTGGGCGGAGACGATGCCCGGAATGGCATGCCCCACCGCGCGGTGCTGGGCGATCAGGGCCAGAGCGCCGTGTTCGATCTGTTGTAGCAGGTCGGGTTTACCGTCGGGGTTGTGGATGTCTACGTAGCGGGTTGCCTGGTCTATGGTGGTTTCGTCCCGCTCGATGCGGAAATCCTCCCAGGCGTGCACCAGGTTCATGACTACGTAATAGTGGGTTTGGGTGCGGATGTCGTAATCGCCGGCATCGTACCAGCCGCCGATGTTCAGCCCCGGAATGTGCTCGCCCGGCTGGTAAGGCGAATCGGTGGTTGGCCCCTGGGCATAAAGGTCGAAATGGACGTGGTTGACGGGCGCCTGCAGGGCGTCGTCCAGGTGGGAAGCCCCGTGCCAGACGCGGTAGGCCTCGTTGACCGTCATGTGGTCCATCTGCACCGGGAAGAACACATCGAGGGTGGGCTGCCAGGCATTTTCATAGACGAAACGGCCGATGGGAAAAGGCTTGGTGCGCTGCTCTCCGTATTCGATAAAGTAAAGCCCCCTTTCTTTTACCGGGCTGAAATCGAAAGACAGGTAGTTATAGCGGAGGTATTGCCCCCAGGGGCGGGCGGCGCCCATCAGGACTTCCTGAGCGGCCCCGGCCTCGTCCAGTTTCATCAGGCGGGCGGCGGGCAGCGGGGTATCGTTCCTGTCCAGTTCGATAACAGCCACCTTTTTCTGATCGGGATGGTAGCCCACCTGGGAATGGGCGATCATGGGCGGGCGCACCCAATTGGGAATGGCATGCACCCGAAGGGCCCATTCGACGACTTTCCCGGTTTTGCCGGGCGGGATCAGGGTGCGCAGGACGAACCAGCCGTTCTGCGCCTTGTTGCGGCCGTCGTAGAGCGACAGCGAGCCCGTCAGGGCCTCGATGGTAACCCGGCGCTCAGGATCACCGGGCGCCAGGACGAACTTCCTGCCTCCGGCAATGGGGAGCGGAGCCGTGGAGCCGTCCTCCTTTTTTTGGGTTGGGCCGCTGGGGTAAAGCGGGAAGATGCCCGGCTGCCCGTCGGCCAGGTAGGTTTTTTCGAAATAGGCGGAGGGCAGGAACTCCAGGTTCAGGCCGGCCCGGTTGCGCAGGGCCTCCGGCAGGGGGGCCTCCAGATGGACGCTCAGCCGCACCGCTTCGCCGTCGGCTACGGCTCTGATGGTGTAATCGAAACCGAAGTCCGGATACCGGAGGCGGGCCTCTATGGTATTGCTTTCTTCGTCCATCCGGCGTTCGACGAACTGCGGAATGGCATCCCATTGCTCCGGAGTGTTGTGGAGGCGGACGTCGCCGTTGGTGGCCGTGCGCACCCCGTGGTGGATGACCTCCACCCCGCTGATCTTGGAATCGCTGAACAGGCCGTTGTACCAGTTGCTGAAAACGAATACATTGACGCCCGGTTTTTCGAAGTAGCCCTTATCGTTGAGCTGCAGGGGCTGGGCGGAAGAAGGCGGAAGCAAAGCGAGAACCGCTGCCAGGGTAAATATTGATCTTATCATGCCTCAAGGATTCCTTTTTGCATCGGCCCTGGCCGCACAAAACTATACAATCAGAAAGCCGATAATTATCCATGCTAAGAAACTACATTTTCTCCAATAATGTAAAACTGCCTCCGTGGAGCAGCCCTCGGTGAGCTACTTTTAAATTTTATCCCGCTTTTTTAAGCGGGATGCGGTTTTGTATTTTGCGGTTTATTCCTGGAGAACCAAGCTGACAAAATTTATGCTGGCAAAAAAGAGCTTACCCGCCACTATTGCAATCGCCCTGATCCTTGCCTGGGGATGTAACGATCAGGCTGAAATATCCCGCCTGTCCGGCGAAGTCAAACCCTACAAAGGCAAACCAACCATCCACGTTAACGGAAAGCCCGAAGCGCCGGTGCTGTACGCCCTGACCGACGTGCCCGGCGGGCGTTGGCCCTGGGAGGAAGTGCCGCAGCACAACATCCGGCAATTTTGCGCGCAGGGGATCCGCCTGTTCCAGCTGGATATCTTCCTGGAGCACCTGTGGCTGGAAGACGGCAATTTTAGCGTTGAAGTGGCCCAAAAGCAGGTACGCGGCCTGCGGGAGGTTTGCCCGGAGGCGGGAGTCTTCTTCCGCTTTCACCTCAATAGCCCGGGATGGTGGGTAGAAAAACACCCGGAAGAGAATGTCGCCTACGACAAGGCCGAAGCCAGCCCCGACAGCCCCATCGGCCTGAGCCGGATACTGGAAGCAGACCCGAGAAACCCCGCCCGTTCCAGCATGGCTTCCGGGAAGTGGCGCCAGGCTGTATCGGAAAAGCTGAAGCTTTTCTGCGAGCAGTTTTCCCGAACCCCGGAAGGCAACGCGCTGATCGGCATTCAGGTAGCTTACGGCGTGTATGGAGAGTGGCATCAATGGGGCATCATTAATTACGAAGCCGATTTCAGCCGGCCCATGGCCGATCATTTCCGATCCTGGCTGAGAGTCAAATATAAAAGCAATGAAGCGCTGCAAACAGCCTGGGGAGATACCGCCGCTACCTTCGAGGCCGTTTCTGTGCCGACGACGGAAGAACGGACAGTAACATCGGCAGGCATATTCCGCCATCCGGTAAAGGATCGCAAGGTGATCGACTATTACGAATGCCAGCACGAACTGGTGGCCGGCAACATCATCCACTTTTGCAGGGTTATCAAGGAAAGCTGGCCCCGCCCCGTCATTACGGGCACTTTCTACGGCTACTTCTTTTCCGTCTTTCACCGGCAGGCCGCCGCCGGCCACCTGGCCCTGCACAGGGTTCTGCAATCAGAATACGTCGACTATCTGAGCGGCCCTCAGGCCTACTATCCCGAGAACGGCTACCATGCCGGAGAACCGTACCGCTCCCGGAGCCTCATCCACTCCGTTTTCCTGAACGGGAAACTGTGGCTGGACGAATACGACCAGCAGCCCCGCCGCTCCTGGCCCTACCTCGGGGAAAAGGACAACCGTAAGGTGTACGAAAAGACCGTGGTGGAAAATGTCTCCATGATCCGGCGCAATATGTTATTCCCCTTATTGAAAGGCCAGGGGCTCTGGCTGTACGATTTCGGCCTGGGAGGCATGCACCTGAACCCGGAAAACGACAACAACATCCAATCGGGAACCGGCGGGTACTGGGACAACCCCGTTTATATGGAAAATATCGGAAAAGTAAAGGCCATTGCCGATACATTCCTCCACGAAGAATATACCTCCGCCTCCGATGTGCTCGCCGTTTACGATACTGAAAGCATCCTGTACCTGCCCAGTACGGTAGACAACAAATGCCCCGTCACGCACCAACAGATCAACTGGGCCACTCTGGCTCTATATTATTCCGGCGCCCTGTTCGACCCCATTCACCTGGACGACCTCGACAAGGTAGACATCACCCGCTACAAGGCCGTCGTCTTTTTTAATGTATTCGTGCTGAACGAAAAGGACAGGAAAATCATCAAAACAAAGATAGCCGGGGACAACCGACACCTGATATGGATGTACGCCCCGGGGTACCTGAAGGGTAAGGAGGCCAGCCCCGCTTTCGTATCCGGAATCACCGGTATCGAATTAGATACCCTGTCTTTTTACCCAAGCCCCAGAGTCAGGATCGA
Source organism: Phaeodactylibacter sp. (assembly GCA_024103175.1). Lineage (GTDB taxonomy): Bacteria > Bacteroidota > Bacteroidia > Chitinophagales > Saprospiraceae > JACJXW01. The sequence goes on along the minus strand of JAGFJE010000462.1, from coordinate 20,376 downwards.
CAAGAGATTTGCCGATGTGCCTGAACAGGCGGCATGGGGAGATTACGCCCCGTTATTCTTCCTCCGGGATACAGCGGCGACGGTGCTCGGGCAATATGCCGGCCTGGGCCGGGCGGGATTTGGGAAAAAAGAACTGCCGGGCCACACTGCCTGGTACCTGGGCGTCCCCGTAACCAGTCCGCTGATCTTCCGGGAGATATTCGAGCAGGCAGGCGTACAGTTCTACGCTCCTGCCAATGATGTCGTTTACGGAGGGGGCAGCCTGCTGATGATCCATACCGTGAAGGAAGGAGTAAAAGAGTTTGATAAAAACGGGCGGCGTTTTGAGTTGGAATTTCATGAGGTTCCGGCTACGAAGGTGTTTGATATCCGCAGCGGTGAAGTGATTCTAGATTAGAGCCTGGCTCCTTAATACTACTTTGTTACTTTTAAAAAGCCGCGTAGCGGCGATAGTCCATAGCCCGGAGCGTCAGCTCCGGGTTAGGGAGCCAAGAGGCAGACAAGCTCCGTAGGAGCGACAGAGAGCCTTCATTATTCCGTTTCTGTCGCTCCTACGGAGCTTAATGTCCCTCAATTCTTTACCAGGGGCTGACGCCCCTGGCAAAGATCTTTCGCCGCAACGCGGCTTAAAGTTAAAGTAACAAAGTAGAATTAATTGGTCGAGCACAAAACTCCCCCCAAGCAACCAAGGATCTACGGCTACCGAATCCCGAATCCCGAGTTTTACCCGGCTAGACAAGACGGGCCCGATTCCCGAAACGCCCTGCCGCATCAAACACCCCCCTTTTTTGCCAAAAACACCCCTTATAAATCCACCCACCCCTCTTTAATTTTGGTAGCATCACAAGAAAATTTGTATGAAACGCACCGTCCCGATACTGGCGCTCTGGCTGATGGTTCTAAGTACCTACGCGCAGGATGCCTACCACACTACCCTTCAAAACGCCTTGCAGAACGACTACGGCCTGCCCGCCGGGGCCTGGATACTGAACAACACCGAAGCGGCCAACCTGAACGGCGATTTCTGGTGGGGCGACATCAGCGCCGGCAACCAGCCCGCCACCGGCCAGCCTTTTTCTCAGAAGGTACGCATCACAACAAACAACAGCGGTAATTTACAGTGGGATGCGGGCTACGGCATCAACAACGCCCGTTCCATCAGCTCGGGCAGCGCCTGCCTGCTGGCCATCTGGCTGCGCGCCGAAGGCGGCGACGGGCGGGTGAGCCTTTTTATACAAAACTCATCGACCTACGAAAGCGAAGCCTATCTGACCTTTAGCCTTTCCAGCCAGTGGACGCAATACCTGATCCCCTTCGACGCCAACCGGGCCTACGCTCCGGGCGGCCTGACGATCGGCCTCCACCTGGCCTGGCAACCCCAGACGGTCGAGGTCGGCGGCCTGGCCGCTCTGGACTACGGAACCGGCCTTTCGGTGGACAACCTGCCCAGCCAGATACACAATGATAAATACGGCGGATGGGAGCCCGACGCTCCCTGGCGCGCGGAAGCCGCACAACGCATCGAACAGATCAGAAAAGCCAACCTTACCGTACGCGTGGAAAATGCCGACGGCGCCCCCATCCCCGGAGCATCCGTAGAAGTGGAAATGCTCAAACACGAGTTCGCCTTCGGCTCGGCGGCCGTCTCCCGCCTCTTTGCCGGCAACAACGGCCACAACCCCACCTACGAGGCCAAACTGCTCGACCTCGACGGCCGGGGCCACGGCTTCAACTGGGTGGTCTTTGAGAACGCCCTGAAGTGGCCGGGCTGGGAACAGAACTGGATCACCCCCAAGCCCCAGACGGCCAACGCCGTGCAGTGGCTCCGCGGCCACGGCATCCGCATCCGGGGGCACAACCTCGTCTGGCCCGGCTGGAGCAACCTGCCTTCGGATATTCAGGCCAACCAGGACGACCCGGCCTACATTCGAAACCGCATCTTCAACCACATCGAGGAGATCACCACCTACCCCGGTATCGCCGGCAATATCGACGAGTGGGACGTACTCAACGAGATCACCACCAACCGCGACCTGGAAAACGCCTTCCGGGGCCATCCGGGCTACCCCACCGGCCGGGAGATCTACGCCGAGATCTTCGAAAAGCTGGCCGAAGTGGACCCCAATACCAAAACGTACATCAACGACTACGTCACCATCAGCCAGGGCAATACCGGCGGAGGGGCCTACGATCTCAAAAAACAGTTCGCCCAGGAACTCATCGACGCCGGCGTTCGGCTCGACGGCATCGGCTTCCAGGGACACATCGGGGGGTTCCCCACTTCTCTCTACGATGTGTATGACATCCTGGAGGATTTCTACCAAACCTTCGGCGCCAAAGCAAAGATCACCGAATACGACACCGACGAGGCCGTCGGTGACGAACTGGCGGCCACCTACCTCCGCGATTTCCTCACCATGGTTTTCAGCCACCCCAGTACCGACGGCTTCCTCATGTGGGGCTTCTGGGACGGCGCCCACTGGCACGGCAACGCCCCCCTGTTCTACCAGGACTGGTCGATCAAGCCCGCCGGCGAGGCCTTCATCGATCTGGTTTTCAACCAATGGTGGACGGAGGAAAGCGGCCTGACAAATGCCAATGGGGAATTCGGCCTGAGGGGGTTTAAAGGAACCTACAGGATAACCATCGACAATGGCAGCCAAGTGCTGACGGATACTTTCGAACTGCGCAACAATATGCAGATCGTAATTACAGGGAATGAACTGATTGCCGGCGCCCGCGATCAAATGGCGGCCCCTTCTTTCCGCGTTTTCCCAAATCCGGCCAGCGATGTACTGCATATAGAAAGAGCGGAGGGCACGGCCGCGACAGTCATCATTTATGATACGGCGGGCCGGCAGGTTTTCCGGGATAAAATGGCGGGCGGGGAAATTACCGTCCCGCTTCGGTTTGGGAAGGGAGTATTTCAGGTGGTTCTGGAGTCGGCAGGGCAAAGAACGGCGAAAATAATCGTGGTTCAATAAATAAGTAACTGGATAAACTGTTTGCAAAACGCTCCGCCCGACAGCCTCCGGCAGCAAGGCAGAAGCTTTCGCAAACAACATTAACAATTCATCGAACAAAAAACGTCAACCATGAAAAAGCGATTTTACACCATTCTGGCAGCCTTCCTGCTTCTCAGCGGAATGGCATATACACAAGACGTACTTCTGGAAAGCTTTGACGACCCGGCCGCCATCGGCAGCTGGATCAACAGCGACGCCGGAAGCTTTACCCTCACCGGCTCGGATGACGCTCAGGAAGGCAGCGGTTCGATCGACCTGTCTTACAACCTGGTGGCCGACCAGAGCTGGGGCGGCAGCGTAGACATTCAGATGACGCCTTCCGGAGATACCTACGGCGACCTCTCCGCAGCCGAGGGCATCAGCTTCTGGTATAAAGTCGTCAGCCCGGCCAGCGTCAGCAATGGCGTTAACTGGACCACCAAGCTCTACATCAACAGTACGGGCGGCACCGAAGAATGGCATGCCTCCCTGTCCGGCGTGGTCAATGACGCCTCGGGCGAGTGGGTGGAAGCCACCATACCCTTCTCCGCTTTCGCCATTCCATCCTGGCTGACTACCCTTGACGGCGTCCTCTACCAGGACCAGATCACGGAGATACAGATGCAAATCGTCACCAACCAAGCCATCACCACCACCGGGGAGATTCTGATCGACGGCCTGAGCGCTTACGGCGGCGGTTCTTCCAATATCGGCCCCCTGCTCGAAAGTTTCGACGTGGTGGGCGATATCGGCAACTGGATCAACAGCGATGCCGGCAGCTACTCCCTCAGTAGTTCCACCGATGCCGTGGAAGGCTCCGGTTCGGCCTGCCTGGACTACATCCTCATCGCCGACCAGAGCTGGGGCGGCAGCGTAGACCTGCAGTTCACCCCTGACGGCGATCTGTTCCCCGACCTGACGGAGGAAGATGGCATTCGGTTCAACTTCAAAGTCACCCAGCCCGCCAGCGTTACCACCGGGTTCAACCTCAACGTCAAATTGTTTATCTATAGTGGAGACGGGACCCAGGTCGAACAGTGGCACGCCGCTCTGACCAATGTCATCGGCGACTCTTCCGGAGAGTGGAAAGAGGCCAAACTCCCATTCGGCAACTTCGCCATTCCGTCCTGGGAGGCCACTTACGACGGGGTGCTCTACACAGACCAGATCCATACCATAGAAATACAGATCGTCACCAACGCAACGGGCGCCGAAACCAACGGCGTCATCTGCTTCGACAACCTGACCAGCTACTCCGAAGACATCACCTACTACGAAAATTACATCCTGAATGACTTCAACACCCCGTCTGGTATCGGCAGCTGGCAGAACAGCACCGCCGGCGCCTACTCCCTGAGCCCCTCCACCGACGCTCTGGAAGGAGACAGCGCCGCCTGCCTTTCCTATACCCTCGTCGGCGACCAGGGCTGGGGCGGCAGTGTAGACATGCAGTTCGCCCCGGCTGACGGCACGGTATTTACCGATATGACGGATGAGGTGGGCATCAGTTTCTGGTTTAAAGTGACGGAGCCCGCCGATGTGCCCGCCAACGTTTCCTTTGTCGTGAAAGCATTCGTCAACAGTACGGGTGGAGTCGAAGAGTGGCAGAAGATCGTGAGCGGGGTACTTGCCAATGATTCCGGCGAATGGGTGCAGGCGCTGGTTCCCTTCAGCAGCTTCGCCATACCTTCCTGGCTGACCACCTATGACGGGGTATTGTATCAGAGCCAGATCGCCGAGATCCAGTTCCAGATCCTTGCCCAGGAAGGCACCACCACCGTGGGCGGCATCTGCTTTGATAAGCTCACCAGCTATGGCACATCGGAAGTCGTCAGCACCGTAGAGCCCATCAGCGCCGAGGTGAAGGTATTCCCGAACCCCGTTTCTTCCCGCCTGTTCATCGAAGGGCTGGACAACATTGAGCTCATTCAGACTTTCGATATGAACGGCAGGCTGCTGAAGACAGACCGCAACCCCTACGCTTCACTGGATGTTTCGGGCCTGAGGAGTGGGTTTTATGTTTTGAAGATCTATACGGGCAAGCAGGTTTATTCGGCTAAGTTTCTGAAGCATTAGAGGGTGCTTCCAGAGGCCCCTGCAGATTGGCTAGAGGACCGGGCGCAGAAACAAACTGTTAATTGTTTTTTCATACTTCGCCTACTATATTCTGCGCCTGCCTCTTTTTCTGTCAGCGCCTCGGGCTCTTCGAGTGGGAGAAGAGAGCGGGCCCGCCTTGCTTTCATCTCCTTTTCATTACGGGCCGCCTAAAGCTTGCCCGGCTGATCCCGACAAATGCCGGGAGAAGACGGGGTAGCCCGTCCGGAAAGAGATAAAAGGATCATACATTACTTAGTTTCGCCGGGCTGAATCTCCCTTTCAGCCCGGCTTTTTTCGGACGAGCCACTTTTAAGTGGCCTGTAACCATAAAAAAAGACAGCCAAGATCCATCCACCTCCATTTTATCCCCGTCCCGAAAATCACTTCAACACCGCCTCGATCTCCAGTAATTCCTTCTCACCGAAGGCCAGGTTGCCCAGGGCTCCGATATTATCCAGCAACTGTTCCGGCCGGCTCACGCCTACCAGTACCGAAGTCACGCGCTGGTCTTTCAGCAGCCAGGCGACGGCCATCTGGGCGAGGCTCTGCCCGCGCCGTTCGGCGATGGCATTGAGCCGCCGTACTTTTCCGAGTTTTTCTTCGGTGATCTTGCTTTCATCCAGGTAGCGGCCGTCCTTCACGGCCCGGCTGTCTTCCGGTATCCCCCCCAGGTATTTATCGGTCAGGATGCCCTGTTCGAGGGGGGAGAAAACGATAGACCCCGCGCCCTGCCGTTCCAGCTCATCCAGCAGGCCGTTTTCCACCCAGCGGTCGAACATGCTGTAGCGGGGCTGGTGGATGAGCAGGGGCGTGCCCATGTCCCGAAGTATCTGGGCGGCTTTTGCCGTGCGCTCCGCGTCGTACTGAGAGATGCCCACATACAGGGCCTTGCCCTGCTGCACGATGTGGTGCAGCGCCCCCATGGTTTCTTCCAGGGGCGTTTCCGGGTCGGGGCGGTGGTGGTAGAAAATGTCGACGTACTCCAGGCTCATACGTTTTAGGCTCTGGTCAAGGGAGGCGATGAGGTACTTTCGGGAACCAAAGTCGCCGTAGGGCCCCGGCCACATGTCCCAGCCCGCCTTGCTGGAGATGATCAGTTCATCGCGGTAGGGCCGGAAATCCCGCTGAAAGATACGCCCGAAATTCTCCTCGGCGGCGCCGTAGGGCGGCCCGTAGTTGTTGGCCAGGTCGAAATGGGTGACGCCGTTGTCGAAGGCAGTGCGCAGGATCTCCCGCCCGGTTTCCAGATTGTCGGTATGGCCGAAGTTGTGCCAAAGGCCCAGGGAGATCATCGGCAGGCGGAGGCCGCTGCGGCCGCAGCGGCGGTACTGCATGTTTTCATAACGGCCGGGGTTGGCCCGGTAATGGCCGGGGTTGTACGTGTCGTTGATGTTCATATTTCTTGATTTGCGATTTTTGATTTTTGATGTTCGATGTTTGATGTTTGATGTAGCCGGGAAGAACTGCCGCCCTGGTGCAGCCTGCTCCGGGAACATCAAAAATCGCAAATCAAAAATCGCAAATCAAAAATTTTAACCGGCTCGAAGAGACGGTCAAACATCAAAGATCCTCCTACTCCCCATACCCCGACGGGCACACCCCGAACTCCTTTTTGAACTGGTCCCGAAACGACTTCAGGTCGTTATACCCCACCATGTAGGTCACGTCCGACACGTTGTACTGCCCCGATTCCAGCAGCTGGGCCGCCCGTTTAAGGCGGAAGGTGCGAATGATGCGGTTGGGCGATTTTCCGGTCAGGGCTTTCAGCTTGCGGTACAGCTGCATGCGGCTCATATTGAGGGCAGTGGCCAGCTGGTCGACGGAGAAGTCGCTGTCGTCGATGTGGCGTTCCACCACGGTTTTCACCTGGGAAAGCAGTTTCTCGTCGAGGGAGTTCAGGGCGAGGGCGGAAGGGCTGAGGTCAAAATTTTTGGCGAACCGTTCGCGCAGGGTGCGCCGGCTGTTGATCAGGTTCCGGATGCGGGCCGCCAGCAGGCGCATGTGGAAGGGCTTGGTCACATAGTCGTCGGCCCCGGTCTCCAGCCCGTCGACCTTAAAAACGAGGGAGGTACGGGCGGTGAGCAGGATGACCGGCACATGGCTGGTCATGATATTGGACTTCACCCGGCCGCACATTTCGATACCGTCCATTTTGGGCATGGCAATGTCGGCGATGATAAGTTCCGGCGGATCGGCGAGGGCCTTTTCCAGCCCTTCCTGCCCGTCGGAGGCTTCGGCGATGCGGTAATGGGCTTCCAGGTTTTCGCGCAGGTAGCCTCGAATGTCGGGGTTGTCTTCCACCAACAGTATGAGGGGTTTATCAGCACTGCCATTCAGGGGCTTAACTCCATTCCGGGAAGAAGGCGCCGGCAACTCTTCCGGTGAGTCCTGCAGGGTAAAAGCCGGCTTCCCATTGGGCACTTCTTCAATCGGTTTCAATTCCTCTTCCGTGAACCGCCCTTTATCCAGCGGCAGTTGAATGCGGAAAACCGACCCTTTGCCCTCCTCGCTTTCTACTTCGATCCGGCCGTAATGCTTTTCTACGATCATCTTGGCCAGGGAAAGGCCGATGCCGGTGCCGCCCTTGCGCGCCCATTCCTTGCTCTTTTCCACCTGGTAGAACCGTTCGAAAATGCTCTCCATCTGGCCGGCGGGGATGCCTACGCCGGTATCCGCCACTGTGATCTCCGCCAATTCCGGAGCAATCTGGCGGACATGCACCGCCACCTGGCCATTGTCATTGGTGAACTTGAAGGCATTGGATAACAGGTTGAACAACACTTTTTCCAATTGGTCGTGGTCGAACCAGGCCGGGATCTCCTCCTGCTCTGCGGAAAAGGCAAGGCGGATACCCCGCTGCTTCGCCAGGTTCTTGAACGATGCCGCAATTTCCCGGGAGAACTCCACCAGGCCTCCTTCCTCCACATGCAATTTCAGGAGCCCGGCCTCGCTCTTGCGGATGTCGAGCAGTTGGTTGATCATGGTCAACAGGCGGTTGGCGTTGAAGTGCATACGGGTGAACAAGCGGTGCATCTTGCGGTCGATGGGGTCCTGCAGCAGTTGCTCCAGAGGGCTGATGATCAGGGTCAGGGGCGTGCGCAACTCGTGAGAGATGTTGGTAAAGAACTGGAGCTTCAGCTGGTTGACCTCCTCCAGCTTTTCCCGTTCCACCCGCTCCAGCTCCAGGCTATGGCGCAGCTCGGCGCGCAGCCGCGTCACCCGCAGGGCCAGGTATACCAGGAAAGCAAAGAACAGCCCGTACAAGGCGTAGGCCCAGCCCGTACGCCAGAAAGGAGGAGACACGCAGAGGTGCAATTCCACCGGCTCGCTCCACAGGCCGTCGCCGTTGGCGGCTTTGACCTTGAAGGTAAAATCTTCGTAGGGCAGGTTGGTATAATGGGCGATGCGCTGGCTGGCGTCCGTATACACCCAGTCGGGGTCGAACCCCTCCAGTTGATAAGCGTAACGTATCTTTTGGGGCTCCCCGAAATGCAGGCCGGTAAATTCGAAGGAGACCACCTGGTCGCGGTAGCTCAGTTGCAGGGTTTCCGTTTCGGCAATGCTTTTCGACAAGATCGTGCGCCCATCCTCCAGTTTGCCTATGGGCACCGGGCGGTTGAACAGGCGGAAATCGGTAATGGCGATCTTCGGAGGTATGGTATCCGGATGGATCTCCTCGGGCCGGAAGATGGACAGGCCGTTCACCCCGCCGAATACCAGGTGGCCGACGGCAGTGGTGGCGGCGGCATCGTCGTTGAAAAAATTGTCCTGCAGGCCGTCGTAGGCATCGAAGTTTTTCACCGTCATGGTGTCTTTCGAGAAACTCAGGCAGGAGATGCCCTGCTGGGTGCTGACCCAGATGTTCCCCTCTTCATCCTCGAGAATGGACTGCACGATGCTGTTAGCCAGCCCGTCCCGTTCGAAATAGGATGTGAATTTGCCTGTTTTACGGTCCAGCAGGTTCAGGCCGCTGTCGGTGCCTACCCAGAGCCGCCCCTGTTTATCGATGAGGAAACCGTTGACGAAGTTGTTGCTCAGGCTGCCGACGCCGCCGGACTCAGAGCGGAAGCGCTGCACCAGGTCCAGGGTGTTGCTCTTTTCGTCGAACTCCAGTTTGTAAACGCCCCCGCCGCGGGTCCCGAGCCAGAGGTAGGGCGCCCCCTCTTCCACCGTTTCGGCAAGGTGGACGACGGGAAAATCCTGAAAGTTCACCGACAACCCTTTGGTCATCAGGTAATGGTGGAATTTCCCGGTGGCAGGGTCGTAGCGGTCCAGCCCCTTATCCCAGTACCCCAACCATACATCGCCGGTTGCCGATTGCAGGAGGGACATCACGTAGTCGTCGCTGAGCTTATCCCCTTTGGTAAATTGTTGAAAGTTCCGCACGGCGCCGCTCTGCGCCGGGATCTCGGCCTCTCTTATTCTGATGACCCCCGCCCCGTCGGTGGCCAGCCACAGCCAGCCGTCACGGTCGGCCAGCAGGCCGGATATGAAGCCCGCCAGCTCCGGCAGTTTCGGGACGGCAAAGCGGTAGTTCCTTACCGGGTTGCTCAGCTTCCCGTTGGCGTCGGCAGGCAGGAAAAGGAGCCCTCCCCCCCGCGAGCCCGCCCACAGGCCCTTCCGGCCGGAAGCCGGCGCGAGGCAGGATATGTTGCTGCAGGTGTTGCCGCCTCCATCCGGGCGAATGCTCTGAAAGGCTTTGGCATTGAGGTTCAGCTTGTTCACGCCCTTGTCCATCCCGACCCAGAGGCTGCCGGTACGGTCTTTCGCCAGGCACATCACCACGTTGTTGCTGAGGCTGTTCGGGTCGTTTTTCCGGTAGGTAAAATGGCGGCTCTCTCCGCTTTCCGTATCCAGCAGGTTGAGGCCGTTGTAGGTGGCTACCCATACGTGGGAAGCATCTTCTTCGAGGACGTCGGGCACGAAGGGGTGGCTCAGGCTATAGGGGTCGCCTGCATCATGGCCATAGAAGCGGACATCGATCACAGCCGGGTCATCCGGAGAGAAACGCACCTTTTTCAGGCCGATACTGGTGCAGACCCAGAACACATGCTGGCTGTATCGGGAAGGAAGGATCTTGTAGATAAAATTATGGGGTAGAAAAACATCCTCAGAAGCCCCCTCCGGCGCCAGGTCATACCGGATGAAGTACTCCTCTCCGCCATTGCGCACCAACCGGTTCAGTCCTTCCTCCGTACCTACCCACAGGGAACCGTCGGGCGTTTCGGCGATGGTATATACGAAATTGTGGCTCAGGCTTCGGCTGTCGGCCGGGTTGTTCATATAATGGACGAACTGCCCCTCTTCCGGCCGGAAGCGGTTCAGCCCCCGCTCAGTGCCGATCCAGAAGGCGCCGTCCCGCCCCTCAAAAATGGCCCAGACGTTGTCGTTGCTCAGGCTGTTCATGTCTTCCGGGTCGCGGCTGTACTGCTCGAAGACGTCCAGCTCGCGGTTGTAGCGGTAGAAGCCCGTGTAGTTGGTGCCCGCCCAGAGGTTGCCCCGGCTGTCTTCATAGAGCTGGGTGACCTTGTTGCTCTTCAGCCCGTTGGTATTGCCCGGCTGCTGCCGGTACATCTTCACGCTGTACCCGTCGTACTTGGCCAGGCCCGACCAGGTGGCCAGCCACAGAAAGCCGCGGTGGTCTTCGAGGATATCATTGACGCCTGTATTGGAAAAGCCGACCTCGGCGGGCAGTTTTTCGAAGCGGAGGTTGCTGCCAATGCCCTGCCCACGGAGGAAAAACGGGAGAAGGGCCAGTATCAGAATGCAGACAGAAGGCGCTATCCCTGATTTCTTTCGAAAGCTTAACGTTAGTGGTTCCCTGCCCCGGGCAATTGTTATATTGTCATATTGTTGGAGTGCTAAGCCGGCACAGCCCCATACGAAAGCACCGCGGCAGTTCAACAATTCAACAATATAACAATACAGCAATATAACAATATAAACAGCCCCCAGAAGAAGCCTGCGCCCCATATCCGAAGCAGGGAGAATTATGTGAGAATCGCCCGGGTAGTTATGCCTCATGCTCTGTTCCACGCAAAGGATTGCGCATTGTTTGTTTATAGGATCGAAAAACCTGGTTCAAGGTACTAAAAATTGGTGGAATGCGTCAACCCCAAAGGCGAAACGGCCGACATCTCAAAGGAACAAAAAGCAGTTTGCGCGGGTGGTGTTTTTGGTATATTCCCGGCGGGAACGGTTTATATTGCCGTTTCGGAAGCATTTTGAAGAAGCAAAGGCATGAGATGTTTAATCCTCCATATCCGAAATGATCTGCAGGATTTGTTCTTTAAATACTGGCACATGAACCTGAATGATCCTCCAGAGAATATCATTTTGGATTTCATAATAATCATGTACCAAGATATGTCGTAGGCTAGCGATTGCCTTCCATTCTACTTCGGGATATTTCTCTTTTAACTCGTTAGTAAGATGGTATACTGCTTCACCGGCTATTTCCAGTTGCTTAATGGAAGCAAAGCGGGTTTTAGAATCCTTTTCAAAAAAGGCCAGATCAATACCTTCCACATAATTTTCAACTTCTTCTATAGCGTCTCTGATATGTTGTAGCCTTGCTTCATCAGGCGGCTTTTCTTTCATAGATCAAAACCTTTTCCTTATCTACATATGGCTTTATATACTTTGATATAGACTTCTCTGTTACTATATCTACTTCTCTTCCTGTCAGTTCTTTCAGGTCGAGATAGATCTTAACGTACTCCAGGCCGATTGGCACATTGGGGTCAAATTCAACATACAGGTCAATATCACTGTCCGCTCTCTGCTTTTCTTTTGCAAATGAACCGAACAGGTAAACTCTTAAAACAGGCTGGCTATCAAAATATTCACCAAGTGTTTTGATCAATGGATCATCATGTATTGATTTTTTCATTGTCGTTCATTTGTTCAAACCTAACAATTTTAGGAACAAATTGCAATAAAGCCAGGCAATTACCTACCTGTACAGGCACCCCTCACCAATTGAGAATGGCTTAAAAAAACAATTGGAGATTTAGCATTCCATAAACCGAAAGCCACATTCTAGGCAAACAATCCTATTGTGACTGCATTTACGATAACCGCCTCCCCATCTCCAAACACATCCGCCCATTATGATACGGCGCCTTCCACGGCCCGGCCTTGTCCTCGCTGAGGATGGGCTCCCCACACCGGCCCGTCCGCCAGTGCCATTCCCCCTCTTCCTTGTCCAGCAGGAAGGTTTTGATGAACGACCAGCAATTGGCCGACGCTTCGGCATACCTGTCCTCCCCCGTCATCTCCCAGGCGTTCCAGAATCCCACCACGGCCTCGGCCTGCGGCCACCAGTGTTTGTCGGTGTCCTTGAGGCCCAGCGGGCAGGCCTCGTAGAGGATGGCCCCGTCGCTGTCGACGGCGGAGAGGAGCACCGCTTCGGCCAGGTGCAGGCAGGCCAGGCGCACCTTATGCAGGGCTTCAGCGCTGCCCAGCGCTTCGGCGGCTTCCCACAGCAGCCAGCTGGCCTCCACGTTATGGCCGAAGGAAATGTCGTGCCCCTTGGGCGTCCAGTCCTCATCGAAGTAGATCTGCAGGCTGCCGGTTTCGGGGAGGTAGAACCGATCGAGGATCAGGCCGGTGATATTCTCCAGGGCTTCCCGCAGGGCGGCGAAAGGATGCACCCGGTAAAAGTTGGTATAAGCCTCCAGGATGTGTAGGTGGGTGTTCATGATCTTGGCCTCGTTGGCGTCCTTTTCACTGAGGCGGATGTCGTCCATAGGGCTCCAGTCGCGGGCGAAGGCGCTGAGGTAGCCGTTCTTTTGGCGGTCGAAGCTGTACTTCTCGATAAGCCAGAATAGCTCTTCGGCCTGGCCGAGGGCCGCCCGTTTTTGCGTGAGGGCAAAATATTCCGACAGGGCGTAGATGGCGAAAGCCTGGGCGTATACCTGTTTCTGGGTGTCGGCCGGGTTGCCCCGGTAATCTACCGTCCAGAAAACACCGCCTTCGAGATCGTCCCAGAAGTATTCGCAGAAGTAGGCATAAGCCCGACGGGCCATTTGGTGGTGGAACGCGTCTCCGGTGGCCCGCGCCACGGCCGAATACGTCCACAGCAGCCGGGTATTGAGGATGACGCCTTTGTCCGCTTCGGGATACAGCCTGCCATACCCGTCCATCCTGCCGAAGAAGCCACCGTTCTTTTCATCCACCATGTGCGTGCTCCACCAGCCGATGATGTTATGCAATTCCTGGTGGAATTCAGTTTTCAACTTAGATGTATCTATGCTGGAGGGGAGGGGCTTTTTAATGGAAGTACTCATTGGTTGAGTTTTTTCTTATTGTAACGTTTTGGACACGTACCTGGAGCGCCAAATTTATTTGCCGTCGGAGACATAAACCAGGATGTGCGCCCCGGTGCGCCAAATTTATTTGGCATCGGAGACGTAAACCCCACGCGTCTTCGAAGGGGTTGTTTAAAAAGCCGAATAACAGCTACGCAATTCGTTACAATCCGAGTTTTTTCAATATTTTCAAATTCCTGTCAATCAATTCCTTCCGAACCGCCACACTGGCGGCCGAGCGCAGGCCGTCGGGCGGTGTATTCATTACATAATCCAGCAATTGATCAACCGTAGTGGTGGCTACATGCATCCGGGTATCCGACGAGCCGTAGTAGATGAACACCTCATCGTGTTCATTCCTGATCCAGCCGTTGCTGAAGACGACGTTCGACACGTCCCCTACCCTTTCCGCGCCCTTCGGGGCGATGATATGGCCGGCGGGGGCGTGCGTCACCTCCCAGGGCCGCTCCGGGTGGGTGAGAAAGAGGTACAGCACGTAACGCAGGCCGGCGGCCGTATTGCGCACGCCGTGGGCGAGGTGCAGCCAGCCCTTCGGCGTCTTGATGGGCGTAGGCCCCTGCCCGTTCTTCACTTCTTTGATGGTGTGATACACTTTGGCGTCGATGATGATCTCTTCCTCCACTTCTGCCCGTTCCATGCTGTCCGTCAGGCCCCAGCCGATGCCGCCGCCGCCGCCCACCTCGATGAAGCCGTCCTGTGGGCGGGTGTAGAGGGCGTATTTCCCATCCACAAATTCGGGGTGCAGCACCACGTTGCGCTGTTGCCCGGCATGGCTGATGAGGTCGGGCAGGCGCTCCCAGTCCACCAGGTCTTTGGTGCGGGCGATGCCGCAGGCCGCCACGGCGGCAGAGGTGTCGTCCAGGCGGGAAAGGTCCTTGCGCTCGGTGCAGAACAGCCCGTAGATCCAGCCGTCTTCGTGTTCCGTGAGGCGCATATCGTATACATTGGTATCGGGGTCCTCGGTTTCCGGCATCGTCACCGGGTGGCCCCAGAAGCGGAAGTTATCCACCCCATTGGGGCTTTCGGCCACGGCGAAGAACGACTTGCGGTCGTTGCCCTCCGTACGCACCATGAGCAGGTACCGGCCTTTCCAGTAGATGGCGCCGGCGTTGAAGGTAGCGTTTACGCCCTGCCGCTCCATCAGGAAGGGGTTGGTTGCCTCATTGAGGTCGTATCGCCAGAAGACGGGGGCGTGGGCGGCCGTCAGTACGGGGTGTTTCCAGCGGGTGTAGATGCCGTTGCCGCCGGGCCGGGGTTCGTTCTTTCGGGTGATGAGAGCTTCATGCGCGTCGAGGAGGGATCTTACTTTCTGTTGGAATTCGGAAGTCATGTTTATTGTGTTTTTTCTTTTTCTGATCTAAGTACTTCAACCTGCCGGGTTTTCGGTAGTTCTCCCTCAGCCTAACCCGGCAGTGTTTGTCGGAGACGAATTAAGTGGCAAATGGGCGCCCTCAGGCTCCTTCGCCCCTTTTTCCATCTTCCGCGCCTTCAACAAACGCTGCCGGGTTTGCAAAACCGGGACTCACCGGAAAACCCGGCAGGTTAAGCGTCCTTCGGCAACTTATCAAACCACGTGCGCTTCAGGATCACCGTACACACCACCGCCACGCCGATGGCCAGCAGGGCCGGTACGCCTTCCAGCAGTACGATGTAGATCGGGAAGATGACCAGGGCCGTCTGCCAGATGGTGCCGATGGCGACGTTGAACATATCCCGCCGGAAATTGGTGTTGGGCTGAAAGTCCGGATCTTCGGCCACCACCTTGTCGTGGATGGGCTTCCAGAAGCCCCAGGGGCGGACGTTCCGGTAGAAATCCTTCAGCACCTCCTCGTTCACCGGCGGAGCGCTGTAGGTGCCGATGATACAACCAATAACCGACACCAGCAGCATGAGCGGGAAGGTGTACAGGTCGAGCACGCCCTCAAAAATGAAGCGGAAGGACAGGGCGGGAATGAGCCCTCCCACCATGCCCCAGAAGAAGCCGTGGCCGTTGAAGCGCCACCAGTACCACTTCAGCACGTTAGCGGCCACGTAGCTGCCGTACAGGCCCGAAACGATCCACTGCAGCACGTCGTTCACATCCCTGGCGTAGAAGCCCAGTACGATGCTGATAACCACCATGATCAGGCCGGCAGCGTAATTGATGTACTTGATCTCGGTATCCGGCGCATCGGGCTTGATGAACTTGAGGTAAATGTCGTTGACGATATACGCTTGCGTAGCGTTCAGCGTACCGGCAAAGGTCGACATGAAGGCCGCCAAAAGGCCGGCAAGCAATAGCCCCAGGAAGCCCACCGGCACGAACTCGCTGATGGCAGAGGGCAGGATCTGCTCAAAATCAATGGCGCCCCCCACGACAAGGTCAAGCCTGTCGTAAAACAACAGCCCCAGCACCCCGAACCCGGCGATCATAAAATAGCGGATGGGCATCAGGACAACGCTCACCGAGCCGCTCATCAGGGCCGCCTCCCGCGGGGATCTGGTGGACAGGATCTTCTGCATGTCGTAGTTGGGCGCCGGCCCGGCAAGGCTCACCAGAACGCCCTTGAAGATCATCATCATAAAAAAGACAGAGAACAGGCTGAAGCCGTCGCTCCGTATCTTATCGTTCACTTCCGGGATGAGAGCCGACCAGTCCAGGTCCAGGCGCAGGCCGAAGAAGGGCGTCATCCAGCCGTCCGGCACCAGCAGCGGGTTGCCGGCCACGGCGTTCATGGCAATAATGCCGACCACGATACTCGAAATGGCCATCAGGCTGTACTGCACCACATCGGCCCAGACGATGCTCATCATCCCGCCCAGCAATGCATAGAAAACCGCAAAACAGGTGAAAATGATACCGTAAAAATGGGGTACGTATTCCGGTGAGACGTTAAAGGGGATATAGGCGGACACCACTTCCCAGGGGACGAAGATCTCCACGAACTTTCCGATGCCGATAAACCCGTAGGCCAGGTATCCCAGCCCCATGATGATGGCAAAAACCACCACGATGGCATGCGAGAGCCTGGCGCCTTCCCGGAAGCCGAAGCGGGTATTGATCCACTCGGCCCCCGTCGTCACCCGGGAGCGGCGCAGCCAGATCGAGAGGAATACCATCAGGAAGATCTGGTTGAAAACGGGCCACAGCCAGGGTATCCAGACGCTCTTCAGCCCGTAGACGAACAGCAGGGTGACCAGCCACATGGTGCCGGATATGTCGAACATGCCGGAAGCGTTGGACAGGCCCAGCAGGTACCACGGCAGGCGGTTGCCGCCGAGCAGATAGTCCTTTTTGCTGCGCTCCGCCTGCTTTTTCAGGACCAGGCCGATGACCACCGTGGCCGCCAGGTAGGCCAGGATGATGAGGATGTCAATGGTGGAAAGCTTCATGTTAAGTAATTAGGTCTTATTTCAAAAGTGGGTAAAATTTTTGATGTTTGATTTGCGACGTTTGATTTTTGATTTGCTTACCACAGGCAGCAACGCGGTGGCAGCTCTTCCAGGGCACATCAAACATCAAACGTCAAAAATCGCAAATCAAAAATCACCAGGGCATTTTCGTCAGTGGCTTCGGCCCCAGAACATTCTCCTTTTCCCGAAAGGCCTTCCGGTTGAGCTTGTACATCTTCGGCAACTCTCCTTCCATCAGGATCAGCGGATCTTTACAGAATTCCACAAAATCGGCGGCGCTCCCATGCCCGGGATAGGGCGCATAATGATGGCTGGACCGGGCGTTGCGCCAGACCAGCACCCAGGCGATGCGCGCCGCCACCGGATCGGCCTTGATGTGGCGAAGCAGGCGGCCCGTCCACCAGTTCTCTTCGGGGATGCGCTCCAGGCCGGTCTCGGTGAGGGCGGCCACCTTGCCGCGCGCTTCGGCCATTTCCACCAGCAGCCGCAACTGGCGGGTCAGCTCGGTAGGGTCGTTCTCGGGCCGCACGTCCCGGTAGTTGTCAAAACCGAGAATGTCGACGTAGTCGTCGCCGGGATAACACTCCAGATAATGTTCCTTGTCTTTAAATACGTCGGTGGAGTAGCAGTACAGCAGGTTGTGCACCTCCTTCTCATCGCGCAGGTATTCGACGGTAAACCGCCAGAGTTCCTTGTACTGCTCCGGTGTACAGTGCGGCTGCCCCCACCAGAACCAGTGGCCGGTGTGTTCGTGAAAGGGCCGGAAAATGATGGGGATGTCATGCTTAAAAAACAAAAAGCCCTTTTCCAGGCTTTTGAAGAAATCGGCCAGCACATCGAGGCGGGCGCGGTAAGCCTCGTGATGAGCCCCCCCCGGGAGGATGGCCGCCACCACGTTCTCCCCCACATCCCAGGAGTCGCCGTCGGTCACGAAATTGTCGAGATGCCAGCTGACGGTATTGACGCCGCCCATCTTATAGGCTTCCAGCATCCAGTTCTTCATAGCGGCAAACCGGACGGTGTCTATGTTCTTGTCCCGCTTGCCCAGCTTGCCGATATCCCACCCGAATACCGCCGGATAATTGCCGCAGACGTCCTTTACGTCCGACCGGTTCTCCGGCCAGTCCTTCCACCCTACACCGTAGGCGAGGTCGTCCTGATGGCCGAAAAGGATGTTTCGGCCCGACATTTCCAGGAGGTTGGCGTACAGGGCCTTAACTTGTTTTGTCGCATTGGGGTCCACCGTCCTGATCCGGCTGTATAAGCCGTCCGCTTCACCGGGAGGGGCATTGCCCGGCCCGGCCGCCCCCAGTAAGGGAAGGGGCAGCAATAGGAGTATCAGTACCTTCATGGTAGTTGGTTGACTCGTTGATTGGTTGATTGGTTGATTGGTTGCCCGTCCTCTCCCGACAGTTGTCGGGATCGGCCGGATAAAATTGGTTGATTGGTTGATTGGTTGATTGGTGGGGGCGCGCCGGCCAGCCCAATTAACCAATCAACTCAATCAACTTAATCAACTTAATCAACTTAATTAACAAAAAAACCTACCGCTCCTCAAACCGCACGTTGTCGATACACACGTTCACATAGGAATCCCCGTTGTTGAAGGCCACGCCGAAGTCTTCGGTGATATTGGCCAGGTTGGGGATGGGGCTGCCCCCATCGGAGAATTCCGTCAGTGGGATGGTAACGGTTATCCAGCCGTTGGTCATATAGGAGCCGGATTCCGCCCAGGGTTTCCAGTGGCGCCAGAAGTCGCCGTCGGAGCCCTTCAGGCGCCAGGAGAACTCTCCGCCGGTGATGGGCTCCAGAACGTTAATGTCGAACTTCAGTACGTAGTCGCCGACGTTGGCGCCGACGATAGCGCCGGGGAAGTTGTCGCTGCCGTTGCGCCAGAAGAAGCCCGTCCAGCCGGAAAGGCTGGCGTTGACGCGGAAGTAGTTCGAGCCGTCGAGCGACAGGGACGGTTCGTTCTCGATGCCGCCTGTATCGCCCCACCAGCTGTTGAGGCCGTCAAAGTTGAAGAAGACCATGGCAGGGTCGTCGACCGGGTCCACTCCCTGTATGTTGATGGGCGGTGAGAAAAACTCCTCCCCATCAAAGGTGATGAACTTGATGTTGCCGACGCCGGTGGCCGTGCCCATGGGCACGAATACCTCGATCAGGGTGGCGGTTTTCATACCGAACATGGTGGCGTGCACCTCGCCCGGGAAGATGACCTCGTTCAGCTCGTCCAGGTGCTCGCCGATGATGCTGATCATATCGCCGGGAGCCGCCATAGACGGCATATCCGTAATAACGGCGTTGGTGGAAAGCAGTAGGTTGAAGTCAAATCCGGAACTCACCTGAGTGCCGTTGACGGTAACCACGGTGATGGGGCCGGTGAGCGCCCCGACGGGCACGTCCACGGTCGCCGCATTTGGCAGGGCGTTGTTCACCGGAACCGCTTCCTCTACCCCGGAGAAGACGACGCTGCTCACCAGGTCCAGGTCTTCTCCCTCGATGGTAATTTCCGCCCCGAAACGGGCTTCCGGCGGAGTGATGCCGGTGATCACCGGCTTGACGAGCTGCAGCACCTCCGCACTGGCCACCTCTTTCTCCGCCGCCGTGCGGAAACGCACCACATCCTCGATAGCAGTAGGCGGCACTTTCACGGTGATCTCCGTTTCCGTCCTGCCACCCAGGATGGCGCCGGCCTTATTGCCGCCGAAAGTGACCCGCGTCACCAGGTCGAGGTTGACGCCGGTTACGGTTACGTTCTCCCCGTTCTTCACCGGGTTGGGAGAAATATCGGTGATCTCCGGAACAACCATGACGAGTTCTACTTCCGAGGGCACCTCAACAAAGGAACCGGGGATCAGGACGATCTTGCCGTCATGGGCATCGGCCGGGACGGTAACCTCGATCTTGTCCGCAGCCTGGCTGATAAAACCGGCGACGGGGCTCGCCCCTTCAAAGCCCACCTGCCGCGCCAGGTCCAGGTCGGTGCCCTCGATGGTGAGCACCGTGCCCGCCTTGACGGGGTTGGGCGACAGGGTAAGCGCCTTAGGCACCGTCACCTCCAGTTCCTGCTCAGATTCCACGACGATGGGAATCTCCTCCCCGTTCGAAACGGCAATGAGGCCTGTCTGCGCCGCATCCGGCACCTTCACTTCGATCTTTTCCTTGGAATGGCTAAGGAACAGCGTATCTCCCACCGCCACATCCGAGCTGAAAATGACGGTAGTGATCAGGTTCAGATAATCGCCCGTTATGGTGAGCACATCGCCGGGGCGCGCCGTTTCCGGGCTGAAAGCCGCCAGGACGATGGGCTCGGAGATCGTCAGCCGGGATATGGAACGGACATCCCCTTCCGGCGTTTTCAGAACGATCTGCCCTTCCACCGTTTCCTCCGGTATGGTTAAGGTAATCAGTTCAGCAGTACGGCTATTGAAGGAGGTAACGTTCACATTGTCCGGTAAAACGACAGCGGACACACGATCGAGGTTCCTCCCGATGACCTTCAGCTCGCCCCCCCGCAGCGCGGGCGACGGGCCGAAACTGAGCAG
>JAGFJE010000453.1 GCA_024103175.1 Phaeodactylibacter sp. | reverse complement strand
GGAATGAAGGAATGAAGGAATGAATGTCAGGCTCAATCATTCCCTCATTCCTTCAATCAGTGTAAAAAATCCTCCCGGCGGATGCCCAGCCGGCGCATTTTGGAGGCCAGCGTCCTGCCGTTCATTTTCAGCAGCCTGGCTGCGCCTTTGGGGCCGGTGACTCTCCAGTTGGTGCGTTCGAGGGCGTTGATGATGTGCTCGCGTTGCATTTCCTCAAAGGATTTGAAGAAGCCGTCCTCCTTGATTTTCCCCCGGCGGGTTTGGGGGAGGCTGGCGGCCAGGTTGAGGGTTTTGCCGTTGCTGAGGATGACTGCCCGTTCGACGATATTCTCCAGTTCCCGGATATTTCCGGGGAACTCGTATTTGAGGAGCTTCTCGATGCCGGATTTGGGGGCCTTTTCGATGGTTTTCCCCGTTTTTTCGCTATACTTTTTCACAAAGTGCTGTACCAGCAGGGGAATATCTTCACGGCGTTCTCGCAAAGGGATATTGCGGATGGGAAAAACATTGAGGCGGTAGAAGAGGTCTTCCCGGAACTCCCCGCTATCGACCATTTGTTCGAGGTTGCGGTTGGTGGCGGCGATGACGCGGGCGTCCACATGGATGGTTTTATTGCCGCCCACCCTTTCGAACTCCCCTTCCTGGAGGACGCGGAGGAGTTTGGCCTGCAGGGCCACGGGCAGCTCGCCGATCTCGTCAAGGAAGATCGTTCCTTTATGGGCCAGTTCAAAACGCCCTTTCTTCTGTTGATAGGCCCCGGTGAAGGCTCCTTTCTCGTGGCCGAAGAGTTCGCTTTCGATGAGGTCTTTGGGCAGCCCGGCGCAGTTGACCTTGATCAGGGGGTTGTCATCCCGTTTGCTGAGCTGGTGAATGGCGCGGGCCAGCAGCTCTTTGCCGGTGCCCGTTTCCCCTACGATCAGCACGGTGGCGTCTGTGCCGGCAACCTGTTCCACCTGCTGCAATATCTTTTTATAATCGCGGGACTGGCTGATGATGTTATTGAAATTGTAGTTGAGGTTGATCTCCTCTTTGAGCAAAGTGTTCTCTTCCTGTAACCGCTCCGAAAGTTCCCTGATCTTTTCCAGGGCGTCGCTCAGTTTTTTCTCCTGTTCCTTCTTTTTGCGCCAGTCTCTGGCGAATACGCAATTGATCTCCTGTCCCTGGAACTGGATGTAGTTCATCGAGCAATAGATGGGGATGAGGGCGCCGTCTTTGGTTTTGAGGGTAGATTCCAGCTCGGCTTCCCCTTCCCGGCGAAGGATGCCCCAGGTGGCGGCGCTTTTTTCTTTGGAGTACTCGTGTACGATATCCTTGGCGGATAGCCCCAGGAGTTCATCCTTGGTATAGCCCAGTTTTTCTGCGGCGGTAATGTTGGCGTAAGACAGGGATCCGTCGGCCTTTTCCCAGAAGATCATTTCATGGGCATGGTCCAGGGTAAACTGGGTGAGGTGGAGGTCTTCATGCCTGGCCGCCAGAGAGGAAATATCCTGCAGGGTACCGTAAATTCGGATGGCCTGTAATTCCGATTGTACAGGTATGGCGCGGAGCACAACCCTCCGGTGCTTACCGGGGGAAAGCTGCAGGGCCAGCTCCTTTTCAAAAGCCTGCCCCTGGCGTATGGCCCGAAGCACGAGCTGTTTCAGTTCCTTGTAGTCACTGGGATGAAGCGCCTTTTTGGAAAAGCGCTGGATGAAGGTTTTGTCGGAGAGTTTTTTTTCTTGCGCGTTGAGGCCGAGCAGGGCGTAGAGTTCTTCCGATACCAGCAACTTATCATTGATGAGGTTCCATTCCCAGGCGCCGACCTTGCTCACCCGGGTGGCGGCCTTCAAAAGGTCTTTGTAGCGGGTGGCGTCCATCAGGTTTTCAACGCTGGCCAGGCAGTAGGCCTGCTGGCCGCTGTCTACCCGGATCCCTCGTACGCGGACGGGCAGCAGCATTTCATCTGCGGTCATGTAGCTGGTTTCCAGGGCGATTTGCCCCTCCCCGGTCAGTTCATCCCACAATTTTTTCCAGCTGATGACGCTCAGGTGGGGGTCGATCTCGAAGATGCGTTTGCGGAGAAAAGCAGCCTGTTCATACCCCAGCCCCTCCGCTATCCGCAGGGAGGCGGAGTGGATATTTCCACCTTCATCGATCAAAAGGACGCTCAGGCCGTAGGATTCGAGGATCTTCTCATAGGCGGGTAGTGCTTTCAGTTCAGGTGCTTCCAGGCTTGTAAGTTGTTGGGATTGGAGATCCATAGACTAGCTGTTATCTGGGTTTGAAAAGCCACGTTTATTCCTCCTAAACCCAAAAATAAGGACATACGTATTTGTTCCGTTCGCAGGAACATAACAATAAGATACAAAAACAGTTGAAAAAATGCACCTCATACCGGGTTTATCAGGTATGAAAATCGGAAAAGGGCAAAAACGGTTTTGGAATAACACTAGAAGATTGAGGCATCCTTTTTCCGCCGTTCCAACTCTTCAACGATGATCTTTTCTATCTGGTGGGCTTTCCGGACGGAGCCAAACCTTCGGTTGAGGTAAATGGAGCCTCCGGTGAAGGCCAGGATGGATACCGGTATCATGGCAAGGGCAAGGAAGGCGCCTAGGTTAAATTCCAGGCTTTGAAACAGAAAACAGAGCGCAAACCATAGGGTTGCCGTTCCTCCCAACAGGAACAGCCTGCTCCGGTAGTAGGCGTAGCGCCGGGTTTTATGGCCGAGTTCCTGCAGCAGTTGATGCAGCTCTTTTGTCGGATAACAACGAGCGCCAAAGGACAGGATCTGAAGGAAGTCGTCATTGGCTTCCCTTTCGATTCGGCGAATCTGGCGGTTCAGGAAAAAATCTTTCATCCAGGCCAAAGCTTTATCTGTTTCAAAAATACCCGATTGCCTGCAAATTTAGGGATTTCAGGATTGAAATGCCCGGAACTTTTCGGCTGTTAACATTCCTGTTAACCGGTTTTTTTTTCAACGCTTCAACTTTCGTGCCTATTTTGGAACTCCGTGCTTTTCTGAATTTTTCAGGCCTGGCCGGCCGCTCCCCGAACAAGGCCTCTTTCCTGCCCGTTCCACAATAGAACCAATTTAATACTTTGAATGTCCATACTTGGAAGCATTGTCAAGTCGGCGATCGATATCAAGCATACGCTGGCTCCTGAAAAGAAAGATTTCGAAAAACTTCAAACCGAGCAGTTGGAGAACCTGTTGTCAAAGGCCTCTTCCACCTCCTTCGGCCTGTATTACTCCTTCAAAGAGTTGCTGAATGCAGGTTCTCCGGTAAGGGCCTTTCAGGAATCTGTCCCCATCTTCGATTATGATACCATGAACAGCCGGTGGTGGCGGCAGCAACAGATTGCACCGGACATCACCTGGCCCGGAAAGCCCCGGTACTTCGCCCTGAGTTCCGGAACTACCGGCAAGGAAAGCAAGCGCATCCCGGTTACCCGGGAGATGCTGGAGTCCATACGCTCGGTAGGCATTGCTCAGGCGGAAAGCCTGGCGAAATACGATCTTCCCGCCGGCCTTTTCGAAAAGGACATCCTCATGCTGAGCAGTTCCGCCAAACTTACCCGGCACCCCAACGGCCACCTGGAAGGAGAGATCAGCGGCATCAGCACCAACAACATACCGTCCTGGTTCAGCGGCTTTTACAAGCCCGGCCTGGAGATTGCCCGTATCAGTGATTGGGATGAACGCGTGCAGGCCATTGCCCGGAAAGCGCCGGAATGGGATGTGGGCGCTATTGCCGGCATCCCCTCCTGGGTACAGATGATGCTGAAAACCATCATTGAATATCACGGCCTGGATAATATCCATCAGCTCTGGCCAGCCCTGAGCATTTTTGTCTCCGGCGGGGTAGCTTTTGAGCCTTACCGGCAGAGTATGGAACAACTCATGGCCCGCCCCCTCATTTATATGGATACCTACCTTGCTTCCGAAGGCTTTTTCGCCTACAACGCCCGGCCGGGGACGCTGGCCATGAAGCTGGCCCTGGAGCATGGCCTTTTCTTCGAGTTCATCCCCTTTGACGAGCGGGGCTTCGACTCCGTCGGCAACCTGCTTCCCGATCCTGAAGTGTTTACCGTCAGTGAGGTGGAAGAAGGCCAGGATTATGCCTTGCTGACCTCTACCCCGGCCGGCGCCTGGCGCTATATGATCGGCGATACCGTCAAATTTACCAACCTGGATGAAATGGAGATCGTCATCAGCGGGCGGGTCAAATACTTTCTCAATGTAGTGGGTTCCCAACTTTCAGAGGAAAAAATGAATGCCGCCATGAAAACCCTGGGGGAAGAGCTTGGCGCTCCAATCAATGAATTTGCCGTCGCTGCCCTCAAAGATGAGGCAGGGGAATTCTATCACCAATGGGTGTTGGGAACCGATAAAGAATTGGACGAGCAATTTGCAATGCAGCGGCTGGACGAGATCCTTCAGCAACTGAACAAAAATTACGGCGTGGCCCGCCGCAAGGCGCTCAAAGGGATACAACTCAAGGCCCTGCCCGCCCGCATCTTCTACAACTGGCTGGAGGCAAAAAAAAAGAAGGGCGGCCAGGTGAAGGTGCCTAAGGTGATGCCGGAAGAGAAAATGAGGGATTTGCTGGAGTTTGCGGAGGTGGAATGTTAAACTTCTACAGCAGCTTATCCATCCTGAGCTTTTCCCTTTCCTTTTCCTTCTTCTGTACCATGAGCGCCACCTCGTCGGCCGACATATAATAGCGCTCTATCCTGGTTTTGTAGTGGCTGGGAAGGCTGGATTTTTCCAGTATATATTTCTTGGTGGCGATGATGGGGGCGGAAAAGCCGCGAGCTATGGCATAAATGTCGGCTTTGCGTTCGGCCCCGATCCGGAAATTGGGAAAGGCCAGGTAGCCGATCCCGAATTTCAGCAGGTTGGCGGCGGTGCGGGGCAGATAATCGATCAGGTGGCCCAGCTCGTGGGCGAACCACCCGACGAGGACTTCTTCCGGCAGCTCGTGAACGCGGACCTGATCCCTGAGGTGCATGTTATTGCTCAGGCGAATGATGTAGTGCCGCTTTTTCCGGTTGAAGAAAGCCGGGTTGACAATAGGCTGCGCCTGCATGGTCGTGGTGCGCATTTCCTGCTGCCGGACGACCAGCCGGTGGCCGTGCAGTTCCGGAAAACCTTTGTAGGCCTTCATGAAACAATCCTGAATATGTGGTGCGGAAATATTCTGGAATTCTACTTTCATAACTGGATATAAAACAGGCCGGGGGTGGGTATGTTCAGGGAGAGAGGGGGATGGGTTTATGGGTCCCTGGTTTGCAGGGCCTGGGGAGGCTAACCATGAGCCAATGGGGCCCTGGAACAATCAATTATGGGTATTTCTCTAAACGTTGCGCTAAAGGGGGACAAATGGGAATCGCGCTCCTTACTTACGAAGGGCGCGATGCTAAATTGTGCCCCCCGCCTTTATTTCTAACTCAATGGATTTCACTAAGTTATGCCACCGCCCCGAGAGCATAGCGCAGCGCAACAAGAACATTTTGTCCAAGTTTTCAGCGCACC
>JAGFJE010000441.1 GCA_024103175.1 Phaeodactylibacter sp. | reverse complement strand
CCAGTATCTTCACAAAAAACAGGCAGCAAAGAACCAACCAGGCATGAAACTCCTCATCGTCTCCGCCACCGCTTTCGAAATACAACCCTTCCTGGAGCACCTTAAAAAAAGGTTCGTCCCCAACGGGCATTTCACCTTCCAGAAAGGCGCCGTTGAAATTTCCGTACTGATCACCGGCGTCGGAATGCCCCTGATGGCTTACGGCATGGGAAAAATACTGGGAAGCAAGGAGGCCAACCTGGCGGTCAATGCCGGCATTGCCGGCGCCTTCAACCGAAAGCTCAGGATCGGGGATGTAGTGCAGGTGGCCAGCGAGCGCTTCGCCGACCTCGGGGTCCAGGAAGCCGACAACAGCTTTACCGACGTCCATGAACTCGGGTTGATCGATGGCGATGAAGCCCCTTTTGTCAACGGCAGGCTCGTCAATGAAGCAGCCGGGCAGTTCGGGTTCCTCCCCTCCGCTAACGGGATCAGCGTCAATAGAGTCCATGGATACCTGCCCGACATCGAGGCTGTCCGGGCGAAATACCCCGATGTGGAGGTGGAGAGCATGGAAGGCGCCGCCTTCTTCTACGCCTGCCTGATGGAGGGCCTCCCTTTCGTGGAGATCCGGGCTATATCCAATTATGTGGAAGCAAGGAACCGCGAGAACTGGAACGTCCCGCTGGCGATCGAGCGGCTGAATGGGGTGCTGGTGGAGTTGGTGGAATCGTTTTTTGGTTAGGAACGCCTCTTTCTGGCTCGGGCCATTCGTTCTTTACCACTTAAGTCTTCCTTGAGTTCCATGTCCTCAAACCCTTGATTTTCAAATATTTTCAATACTTCACCTGCATTAAACTCATTGGCCTCAAAAAATAGCCAACCGCCAGGAGTCAGGCGCCGACTGGCAAATAAAGTGATTTCCCGGTAAAAAACAAGAGGGTCCTCATCCCCAACAAAAAGGGCTCTGTGCGGCTCATAGCTTCTGACATTTTCCGGCACAATAGAAGCCTCCCGTTCCGGAATATAGGGTGGGTTGCTTACAATGGCATCAAATCGGGCGAGCCTGGCCCACTGTGTTTCATCCAGGATGTCCAGCTTCAGAAAATATACCTCTACCCCATTCAGGCGGGCGTTTTCCCGGGCCAGTTCCAGGGCCTCCCGGCTGATATCCACCGCCCAGGCCTCCCATTCGGGGCGTTCCTTTTTAAGGGCGACAGGAATACAGCCGCTGCCCGTCCCAATATCCAATACCTTCAGCGGCATCCTTTCCAGCGTTTCCAGCATCCAGAGCACCAGTTCTTCGGTTTCCGGGCGGGGGATCAGTACATGTGGATCCACCTTTAACCGGAGGCCATAAAAATCGGCCATTCCGATGATGTATTGGACCGGCTCGTGGGCCAGCAGGCGGGTGGTAATGGCCAGCAGGCGGGTTTGTTGTTCAGGAGAGAGGGTATCTTTCCGGTTGAAGTTATGTATGCCGAATGCATCTTCAAACACAATACGGGCAATACTGCGAGCCTCGCCAGAGCCGTAGAGGGGTTCAAGGGCGGTAAGGAGTTGGTGGTATGCCTGCTGGATGGTCAAGGAGATTCGGCGTTTATTCGCATTCCATTATTCACGTTTAATGCCGAACGATCGGGCCTCCGCCTGCCATACGCCGCCGGCTGTAGCCTTTGGCGCAGGGGCAGGCAGGCTGCTGCCTGCGGCGGCAGGATGATCGCGACACGAATCAGGACAGCCGCCCTTTGAAGTCTTCATACCCGAATTCCCGCACTACCTCCAGGGTATCGTCCTCACGCCAGATGCAGATGCTGGGGTGTTTGACGCCATTAAATGTGGTTGTTTTCACCATGGTGTAATGGATCATATCCCTGAAAATGAGCTGATTCCCTATTTGTAGTTCCTCGTCGAAGGAATAACTATCCATATAATCGCCGGCCAGGCAACTGACGCCGCCGATGCGGTAAGCGGGTTTTCCGGGTTGGGCATCCGTCGCGCCAAGGATGCGGGGCCGGTACGGCATTTCCAGGGTATCCGGCATATGGGCGGTGAAGGATACGTCGACGATAGCTGTTTTTACGCCCCGGTTGTCGGTAATATCCAGAACGGTGGACACCAGGTCGCCGGTTTCCCAGGCAATGGCGCTGCCAGGTTCGAGGATTACTTCCAGGCCGTATTTCTCCCGGAAAGCTTTCAGCAGGCCGACGAGGTGTTCAATATCGTATCCCTTCCTGGTCATCAGGTGGCCGCCGCCGAAGTTCGCCCACTTCAATTGGGAAAAGAAGCGGCCGAAGTGTTTTTCGAAAGCCGCCAGCACCTTTTCCAGTTCGTAGGAGGAGGACTCGCAAAGGGTGTGGAAATGCAGGCCTTCGATGCCTTCCGGCAACGTGTCGCCGAGATTGTCCGGCGCTTCCCCCAGGCGGGACCCTTTGGCGGCGGGATTGTAAAGATCCACTTCGACCTCTGAATATTCGGGGTTGACGCGCAGGCCAGGCGATATCTTATGCGAGGCGCCGGCCAGCAGGTCTTTATACCGGCCGTATTGCGCCAGTGAATTGAAGGTTATGTGGCTGCTGTACCGCATGATCTCCTCGAACTCCGGGGGAAGGTATGCCGGTGAATAGGTATGGGCGCGAACGCCCATCTCCTCAAAAATCAGCCGCGCTTCGTGCAGCGAACTGGCCGTAGCTCCTTTCAGGTAATTCCCCACAATGGGAAACACCTTCCACATGGCGAACCCTTTCAGTGCCAGTATTATAGAAACGCCGGCACGCTCCTGTACGCCCCGGATCAGCTCCAGGTTCTGCCGGAGCAGCTTCTCCTCCAGCACAAAGGCGGGGGATGGTATCTTGGAATAATCGATCATTGTCTGTGTCTAAATGTGTAAGGGTGTAAATGTGTAAGGGTGTAAATGTGTAAGTGTGGAGCCGGCTGGCTACCTCCCTTCATTTACACCCTTACACATTTACACTTTTAAACAACCCTCTTTTCAGTCCATCTCCAGGTCTACATCCAACCTTTCCTCCCAGGGCAGGCCCATCGGCCCGAGCTGGTCCAGGAAGGGGTCCGGGTCGAACTCTTCCACATTGAAGACCCCTTTGCCGGCCCATTTACCCGTGAGCATCATCATAGCGCCCAGGGTGGCGGGCACGCCGGTGGTGTAAGATACGCCCTGTGCGCCGGTCTCTTTATAAGCCGCCTCATGGCTGCAGTTATTCCAGATGTAATAAGTGCGTTCCTTTCCGTCTTTGACGCCCCGGATACGGCAACCAATGGAGGTCTGGCCGGTATAGTTCTCTCCCAGTTCGCCCGGGTCGGGCAGGACCGCCTTGAGGAATTCCAGCGGAACGATGTCCACGCCCTTGTAGTTGACCGGGTCAATGCGGGACATTCCAATATTCTGGATCACCCGCAGGTGGGTGAGGTATTCATCACCAAAGGTCATCCAGAAGCGGGCGCGTTTGAGGGTTGGGAAATTTTTGACCAGGGATTCCAGCTCTTCGTGGTAGATGAGGTAGGACTTCTTGGGGCCGATGTCCGGGTAAGTCAGCATTTTGCTGATCTGGTGGGGTTCTGTTTCCACCCATTCCCCATTCTCGTAATATTTTCCCTTCTGAGTGATCTCCCGGATATTGATCTCGGGGTTGAAGTTGGTGGCAAAGGCCTTGCCGTGGTCGCCGGCGTTGCAGTCGACGATATCCAGGTAGTGGATCTCATCGAAGTGGTGTTTCGCGGCGCGGGCAGTAAAAACGCTGGTCACCCCCGGGTCAAACCCACAACCCAGGACGGCCAGCAGGCCTTTTTCTTTGAATTTATCCTGATAGGCCCACTGCCAGCTGTATTCAAACTTGGCCTCTTCCTTGGGCTCGTAGTTGGCCGTATCGAGATAGTGCACGCCCGTTTCCAGGCAGGCGTCCATGATGGTAAGGTCCTGGTAGGGCAAGGCCACGTGGATGACCATCTCCGGCTGGAATTTGCGGATCAGTTGCACCAGTTCCGGTACATTGTCCGCATCCACCTTTGCCGTCTGCATTTTGGAATGGCCGGTATCCCGCCTGACGTCAGCAACGATGTCATCGCATTTGGACTGGGTGCGGCTGGCCAGTACGATCTCGGAAAATATTTCGGGGTGCTGGGCACATTTGTAGGTAACGACCCGCCCTACCCCTCCGGCGCCAATGATCAGGACTTTTGACATAATGGAAGTAAGCGTTTTGGTTCTCGTGAAAATTCACGCAAATGTAGTTATTTT
>JAGFJE010000439.1 GCA_024103175.1 Phaeodactylibacter sp. | reverse complement strand
GCTCACCCACCCGGAAGGCTATGAGCTGGCGGAGGAGTTCACCCGGGGCGTAGCAGTAACCCACAATCAAAATGAAGCCTTTGAAGGCGCCGACTTCGTCTATGCCAAGAACTGGTCGTCCTACCGGGAGTATGGAAAAATACTCAGCCAGGACGCCGGCTGGATGATCACCCCGGAAAAGATGGCCCGGACGAACAACGGCAAGTTCATGCACTGTCTGCCGGTGCGCCGCAACGTAGTGGTGGCCGACGCCGTGCTGGACGGCCCCGGCTCCCTGGTGATCGAACAGGCGAACAACCGGACGTATGCGGCGATGGCGGTGCTGAAAGGTATCCTTGAAGGCTAAATTATTAAGATGAAAGACCCCCTACACCTATTCAAGATCGGCGGGGCCGTGCTGGAAGCCCCCGATGAGTTGGAAGAAACCCTGGCCTTCTTCAGCAACCTGCCCGGCAGGAAGCTGCTCGTCCACGGCGGCGGGCGGCGCGCCAGCCACTTGAGCCGGCAGCTGGGCATAGAACCGAAAATACACGAAGGCCGGCGCATAACGGACGCCGAAACGCTGGACGTAGTAGTGATGGTGTACGCCGGCCTGGAGAACAAGCGAGTGGTGGGCATGCTGCAGGCACTGGGCTGCAACGCCATCGGCCTGAGCGGGGCCGACGGCAATGTCGTCCTGGCAAAGAAGCGGCCGGTGAAAGACATCGACTACGGCTTCGTCGGCGATGTCACAGCCGTCAACACCCGGGCCCTGGCCGCCCTGCTGGAAGCCGGCATGACGCCGGTGCTCTGCGCTATTACTCACGACGGGAAAGGGCAATTGCTCAACACCAACGCCGATACGATCGCCGCCGAGCTGGCCATCGCCCTGGCCGGGCAGTACCAGGCCAACCTGTATTACTGCTTCGAAAAACCGGGCGTGATGACGGATGTCAACGATGCGGATTCCGTAATACCGCTTCTGGACCCCGAACTGTACGCCAGTTACCGCGAGCAGGGCGTCATCGCCGAAGGCATGATCCCCAAGCTCGACAATGCCTTCCGGGCGCTGAAGGCGGGAGCGGCCTCGGTGCAGGTTGGCGGCCGGAAGGCGCTGGCACTGGGGAAGGCTACGCAGCTGGTATGGACGACGGAGTTTCCGGAGTGATCTTCCTCCACCTGCCGGGTTTACATTAGTCATGCGGAAGGAATAACCCGGCAGCGTTTGTCGGAGACGGCAGAAATGTAAATTAGTGTTCATGCGACCCCAATTTTTGAAAGAACTGAAGGTAATGACTATCGTACCTCTTATTTTGGTGGGGTTGAGCTATCATAAAAAAATGGGCAAATACGTAAAAGAAGCCATAAACCTGCTCCACCAACTCATCGCCACTCCTTCCTTCTCCCGGGAGGAAGACGGCACGGCGGATCTGATCGAGGCATTCTTCCGGGAGCGCGGCGTCCCCACCCACCGCAAGGGCAACAACATCTGGGCCTATTCCAAGCACAGGGAGGAAGGGAAGCCTTACCTCCTGCTCAATTCCCACCATGATACTGTCCGGCCAGCACAGGGCTGGCAGCACGATCCGTTTACGCCAACTACCGAGGGAGATACCCTTTACGGCCTGGGGAGCAACGACGCCGGCGGGCCGCTGGTTTCCCTCATCGCTACCTTCCTTCACTTTTACGAAGCCGAAGGCTTGCCGTTCAACCTGATCCTGGCCGCCACGGCCGAAGAGGAGGTATCCGGAGCCAACGGCATCGCTTCCACCCTGGAGGAACTTCCGGACATATCCGTCGGCATCATCGGGGAGCCCACCCGGATGCAGATGGCCATAGCCGAGCGCGGCCTGATGGTGATCGACGCGGTGGCCCACGGCAAGGCCGGACACGCCGCCAGGGTCGAAGGCATCAATGCCATCTACCTGGCCTTGCAGGACATACAATGGATCAGGGAATACCGGTTTGAAAAGGTTTCCCCAACCCTGGGCCCGGTGAAGGCCACGGTGACGCAGATCGAGGCCGGCTCCCAGCACAACGTGGTGCCCGATGCCTGCCGCTACGTCATCGACGTGCGCACCCAGGAGTGCTACACCAACCGGGAGGTGTTCGACATTCTGCAAAAACATACCGTCTCCGAGCTGACGGCCCGCTCCTTCCGCCTCAATCCCAGCGGCATCCCGTTGGATCACCCGCTGGTGCAGGCGGGAATCGCTCTGGGCATGGAAACCTACGGTTCCCCCACCCTCTCCGACCAGGCGCTCTGCTCCTTCCCCACCGTAAAGATCGGCCCGGGGGACAGCTCGCGGTCCCATACTGCCGACGAGTTTATCCGGCTGAGTGAGGTGGAAGAAGGGATAAAAAAGTATATTCAGCTTCTGGAGGGGTTTCGGGATCCGTCGGTTCGTTGATTCGTTGATTCGTTGATTTGTTGATTTGTTGATTCGGCGTTCCCGTGCCGGCTATGGCCCATCCGGATAATCAATCAATCATTCCTTCATTACCTCAATCATTTCTTTCATGAAGCTCTGGCAAAAAAGCTACACCGTTGACCAGCAGATCGAATCCTTCACCGTCGGGCAGGACCGGGAACTGGACCGCTACCTGGCGCCTTACGACATCCTGGGTTCGCTGGCCCACATCCGCATGCTGGAAACGATCGGGCTGCTCAGCGCTGAAGAACTGGAACGGTTATCGGCCCAACTGAGGCAATTGTATAAAAAAGCGGCTGCCGGCGAGCTGGAGATCGAAGAAGGGGTGGAAGACATCCATTCCCAGGTGGAGCTGCTGCTGACCCGCGAGCTGGGCGAGGCCGGCAAGAAGGTCCACGCCGGGCGCTCCCGCAACGACCAGGTGCTGGTGGACCTGCGGCTGTACTTCCGGGCGGAGCTGCAGGAAATTGTGGAATTGGCTGAGCGCCTGTTTACCACCCTGATCCAACTGGCCGAACGCCACCGCCACGTCCTGCTGCCTGGTTATACCCATTTCCAGGCGGCCATGCCGTCCAGTTTCGGGCTGTGGTTCAGCGCCTATGCCGAATCTTTGGTGGATGACCTGCGGCTGCTGCAAAGCGTTTACCACACCATCAATCAGAACCCGCTGGGGTCGGCCGCGGGCTACGGCACCTCCTTCCCGCTGGACCGCACGTTGACCACCCGCCTGCTGGGGTTTGAAGACCTGAATTATAACGTCGTCCACGCCCAGATGGGCCGCGGCAAGACGGAGTTATACCTCAGTTACGCCCTGGCCGCCCTTGCCCACACCCTTGGCAAAATGGCCGCCGATGTGGTGCTGTACGTCAGCCAAAACTTCGCCTTCCTCTCCTTCCCGGACGAGCTGACGACCGGCTCCAGCATTATGCCCCACAAAAAGAACCCCGATGTGTTCGAGATGATCCGCGCCCGCTGCAACCACCTGCAGTCGCTGCCGGCGCAGGTGAGCCAGCTCACTGCCAGCCTGCCCTCGGGTTACCACCGGGATTTTCAGTTGCTGAAGGAGAGCATCTTTCCCGCCATTCAGCACCTCAAGGACTGCCTCGGCATTCTCACCTACGCCCTGCCCCAGGCCGAGGTGAACGCCCGCATCCTGGAGGACGAACGCTACCAGTACCTCTTCAGTGTGGAGGTGGTGAATGAGCTGGTGCTGCAAGGCGTGCCCTTCCGGGAGGCCTACCGGCAGGTGGGGCTGAAGATCGAGGAGGGGCAGTTCGAGCCGCCGCGGGAGCTGCGCCATTCGCACGAGGGGAGTTTGGGCAATTTGTGTTTGGAGGAGATTGAACGGAAGTTGGAAAAAGTTATGTCGGGTTTTGCGTTTGGGAAAGTAGCGGAGGCAGTTGACGCCTTACTTGGGAAGGCCTGAACCACAACGCGTTAAATCCGTCCACCCCTTGTCATTGCCTGCCTTTTTTCCTTATCTTTATCACCATGAAAAAGTACCCCATCGGCATACAGGATTTTCGGGAACTCATCAAAGGAGAGTTTCTGTACATCGATAAGACCAGGGAGATCTTTGAGTTGACCGAATCCGGTAAATATTATTTCCTTTCCCGTCCCCGCCGGTTTGGCAAATCCCTGCTGATCTCCACCCTCAAGTACCTGTTCCAGGGAGAGCGGGAGTTGTTTAAAGGCCTATGGATAGAGGGTGAGTATGACTTCGAGCCACACCCGGTGCTGCACTTTTCCTTTAGCGCGCTGGGGTACAAAGATATCGGCCTGGAAACGAGCCTGCACCAGGCGCTCGATAACAAAGCTGAAGAAGCGGGGTTTTCCCTCACGCAGCAGGGAATGGGCCCTCGTTTTCAGGAACTGATCCGGAAACTGGCAAAAGATGGGCGAAAAGTGGTATTGCTCATCGATGAATACGATAAGCCGCTGGTAGACTATATCGATCAGCCCGAGCAGGCAGAGATCAACCGCGATATCCTGAAAAACTTCTTTTCCATCATTAAGGACTCAGACCCTTTTTTGCAATTCTTCCTGATCACCGGTGTATCCAAGTTCAGCAAGGTGTCGCTTTTTTCGGACCTGAACCATTTGCGGGATATAACCCTGGTGGAGCAGTTCGAGGCGATTGCAGGCTATACCCAGGCGGAATTGGAGGCCTTTTTTAAATCGGAAATTGAGCAGCTCGCTCAAAAAACCGGGAAGCCAGTCGAGGCGCTGAAGGAGGAGGTCCGGCATTGGTACAATGGATACAGCTGGGGAACGGAGACGCGGCTGTACAATCCGTTTTCGATCCTCAACCTCTTTGCCTCTCAACGATTCGCCAACTATTGGTGGGAAACAGGCACTCCCACGTTTCTGATCAAAAAACTAAGGGAAGAGTTCCGATACAACTTAAACCGATTGGTGGCGGGCCAGGTCATGTTCGAAAGTTTTACCGTGGACGACCTCAACTGGCTGGCGCTGCTTTTTCAAACCGGGTACCTCACTATTCGGGCGTACGATCCGGCAACCGGGCTGTATACCCTGGATTATCCCAACCGGGAGGTGAGGGACACCATGCAGCAGCATCTGCTGGGAGCCTTCAGGGAAGCCCCCAAAACGGAAAGCCTGCCTCTGCTGATCAACATTAAAGAAGCCCTTGAGAAAGGTGAAATGGAACGCCTGATCGAACAGGTCGACATCCTCTTCTCCACCATTCCCTATCAGATCTTTCAGCAAAAACAAGAAGCTTTTTTCCATGCCGTCCTGCATTTAAGTTTCTCCGCCATTGGGCTGCTGGTTCAATCCGAAGTGAGCACGGCCAAAGGCAGGGTAGACACCGTGGTCCACACCAAAGATCGGATCTACGTAATGGAGTTCAAACTAGATGCTCCCGCCGGATCGGCCCTGGAGCAGATCCGGGAAAAACGCTACGGCAACCCATTTCTCAATCAGGGTAAAGAAGTGATCGCTCTGGGGGTGAGCTTCAGCTCTGCGGAGAAAGCGGTGGCAGAGTGGGAGGCGGTTCCGTACACCACCCTGTTGGTGGAAGGGTGATTTACAGTATTTCCTTTCCAAAGAACCCTGTCAGTAGCGCAAACGCGAGCCGCCCCGAATGGAAAGTTCATCCCGGGGCGGCTCATGTTTGTGTAATCAATTCCTAATTCACAATAAAATCTCCCTGCATATTCACATAGTGGGCCGGGAAGGAGCACAGGTATTTGTACTCCCCTTTGGGAGGCGCCTGGAATTCGATGGAGGTAGACTGGCCTCCCCCGACCATGCCGGTGTGCACGATGACGTTCTCTTCACCTTCCGGGATGTAGTTGTTGTCCTTGAAAGTAGCGGCTTTTTCCGCAAAGGCCTGTACCGTTATTCCCGGTTCGAGAAGGACGAAGTTGTGCCCCATGGCCTCTATCGGCATTTTGCCGATATGGGTGAGGGTCAGCTTCACTGTCTGGCCTTCTTTGACCTCGATCCTGTTCAGGTTGTACTTCATCAGGTCATCGCCGGTGAGGCGGACGGTGACGGTGGAGCCGTCTTCGGATACTTCTATCGGTTCCGGTTCTTCGGCAACCATTGACTTTGGCGGCTCCTTGGCCTCAGTGGACGAGCCATCAGCCGTATCGCTTCCGCCGCCACAGGAGAACAGGAGGAAGCTGAAGGCCAGGGAAAAGAAACTTACACTCAGGATTGAAACGGAATTTTTTCTCATACTGATTTCGGTTTTGGTAGGTGTTCAAAGTTAAGGCTTATTTCTGTTTAAGCCTAAACTACGCCCATTATTGGCGGACAATTTTACCTGCCGATAACAATTCTCCGGCCCCTTCCAGGCGGTACCAGTACAATCCTCCGGGCAGGCCGGAGGGCATAGGCGTACCCTGGGCCGAAAAGGGCAGCCTCAGGGCCAGGCGGCCGGTGGCGTCGTACAAAAAGAGGGTCAATCCTCCGGATGGGAGGGCCGGGCCGAAGAGTTGCAACTCCTCGCGGAAAGGGTTGGGCCCCAGGGTCAGCGGAGAGCCCGGCTGCTGGCCCGAGATCCCGGACAGCAGGCCCAGCTCGAAGGTAAAGCTGGCCGTACAGCCGATATCATCGGTGACGGTAAGCGTATAATTGCCGGCGCTCAGGCCGCTGATGTCTTCCGTAGTGGCGCCGTTCGGCCATTCGTACCGGTAAGGTGGGCGCCCTCCTTCGAGGGAGAGATCGATAGCGCCGGCGCCGCTGCCGTCGTCCGGAGTGAGCAATTGTACGGTAGCCTCGATGGGTTCCAGTTCCCACACATAATCCGTGAAAAGGCTGTCGCAGGCCTCTCCCTGGCCGGGCGCCCAGTACTCCCTGGCCCCGCTTTCGGTAAATACCTCCCCGTTGACCTCAATACTGCCGCCGTAGCAGAAATAATGGTTCGTTTCTTCGGTGAAAGTTTCCCGGTGGGAGAGAAAGATGGCCACTATGCTGTCGCAACCGCTTTCCAGCGGATACGTCCGGGTGTATACCCCTTCTTCCGAATAAGACAGGCCATCGTGGTGATACAAGCTTCCAGGGCAAACCTCTGCATGAATTTCGGAAGACGGCAAGTCGTTGATGTCTTCTATGAAAGTGAAAGCCAGGCTGTCACAGCCATTGGCCATCGGGTAGGCCTCTTCGTACAGGCCGGGTGCGGTATACCACTCGCCCTCGTGTTCGAAGCCGCCCGGCCCACAATTGGTAAAAGTTTCCAAAGACCGGGGAGCATCCACCGGCCCCTGAACCTCCAGGTGGATCAGTTCCTGACATCCAAAATTGTTGATAAGGGGAATATCATAACTGCCCGGCAGGCTTATTGTCTTTCCGTGGTAAACAAGAGGATCGCCGCCACATAGCGTCATCGTATCATAAGATTCTGAAAGCTGTGGTTCTACCTGCAGGTTTCTTCTAACTGCTATCTGAAAATCAAAGGAGTTGACAGAAACAATGTCGTAAAGGCCAGGGGACGAAAAGGGAACCTGAAAATATTGGTAGGGAGGTTCCGAAGAACAGGAGAATACTGTAGTGGTGTCGGTATCTCCATCATAAGGCTGTAATAGCACGAATTTTGAAACCGACTGGCCAGAGCAGGAACTGAAGGCCGATACTTTCAGCTGATAAATCCCGATCGGCAGCGGGCCCATTTCCAGGACCTTACCCTGGCCGATGGTATCGCCGTCCAGCGTCCAGATATAATCCAGGCGCTCGTTGTAGGGATAGGCCGTATACCGGTTCTCGGCCCAAAGGCTTCCTTCCACGCGGCTGAAGCCAAGAATCTTCATCCCGAAAGGATGAGGCAGTTCGATTTGGCCGACCAGAAATTCGGCGGAGCCCACACACCCCTCCTCCGACCGGCCGACTACCTGATAGGCCCCCGGCCCAACGGTGATGGACCGCCCTTTCTGGCCATTACTCCAGTAATATTCACTGAAGCCCGCAGCGGCAGTCAGAACGGTGGTTTCCCCTTCGCATACCCAGCGCTCCCCCTGAATGTCGATCGGGCAGGTAAAGGCGCAGGCAAGTGTGGGAAAAATAAACAGTAGTACAAAGATAAAAAGGGCATCAATCTTAACCATTGGGATCATAAATTTAGGTTGAACAATAAGCGCTTTCGAAAAGGCCGTGATAATTGATTACTTTCGTGTCATGAAAACAAATGTAAGGGCCATTCTAAACGGGGCGCTGTGCCTCGCCTTAATTGCGTGTACTTCTGAGGGAGAAGAACCGCCGCTCTCCACCGGCCGATGGTATAAAGGCAATACCCACAGCCACACCGTGATCTGCGGGCATGCCGACTCACCTCCGGAGGAGGTGGCCCGCTGGTATCACGACCGGGGTTATAACTTCCTGATCCTGAGCGAGCACAACCATTTCATCGACCCGGATAGCGTGCCCCTGCCGGTAAACAAGCGGGAGGATTTCATCCTCATCCCCGGTGAGGAAGTGACCGGCCGGCAGGACATTCACACCACCAGCATGAATACCCGTCGCTTCGTGCCCGCCCACCTCCCCGAAGGTTTTATGGGCATGGACAGCCTCAGCCGCCGGGAGGCCAAACGCCGCATTCTGCAGATGCACGTCGACTCGGTGCGGGGAGCCGGCGGAACACCCATCCTGAACCACCCCAATTTCGCCTCCGGCATCCATGCCGACAATATTCTGCGCATCAGCCGCCTGCACCTGTTCGAACTCTACAACGGCCATCCGCACGTGCACAACTGGGGCAAGGAGCTGCACGCCTCCACCGAGGAAAAGTGGGATTCCCTGCTCACCGCAGGCATGCTGATATACGGTGTTTCTTCGGACGACGCCCACCATTTTCAGGAATGGAGCCCGGAACGAAGCAACCCCGGCAGAGGGTGGGTCATGGTGCGCAGCGATACGCTTACGCCCGGCGCCATCACTCGCGCCATGGAGCAGGGCGATTTTTACGCTACCAACGGTGTCATTTTATTGGAAGTGGCCACGGGGAGCAGTCAGTACAGGGTGGCCATAGATACCTCTCTTACCTATAAGGAACTCGAGTCGCCTTTTGTGACAGGAAAAAAGGAAAATGAGGGCCGGGAGGGGTTCTTTATTGAGTTTATCGGCCCAAAGGGACAGGTTTTGGAGAAGGTGGAAGGAACACGGGCAGTATACGGCCTGGACGGCGCCCCCGCCTACGTCCGCTGTAAGCTCAGCTTCACCCGCCCGGCTCCGGAAGGCGGCTACGAACGCTTCTTCGCCTGGACGCAGCCCTGGTTTGCGGATGGCAGGGATGAAATGAAGTAATGGGCCATTTTAACATTCAGAAGACAACCGCTTCTTACTTTTGTGCTTTTTAAGAAGAGGAGTCGATTATTGCTTGTTCGGACAAGCAACAAACGCTTCTGCAGAACAAACTTAACGATCCTATGAAAAGCTACCCTGTCACCATTCTCCTATCTGTGCTGATCCTCGGTTGCAGCGGGCCGTACCGGCAGCTGTCCACCGACAAAAAAGCGAAGAACGTCATCCTCCTCATTGGCGACGGCATGGGCCTGGCGCAGGCTTCCGCCGCCTTCTACTTCCAGGAGGAAGAGCCCAACTTTATGCGCTTCCCCGTCATTGGCCTGCACCGCAATCCCCCCACCGACGCCCTGATCACCGACTCGGCGGCCGGCGCTACGGCCTTTTCCACCGGATACAAGTCTTACAACGCGGCCATTGGAGTGGACAGCAACGCCGTTTCCCGTGAAACCATCCTGGAAATGGCCGCCGCGCGGGGCAAAAGCACCGGGGTCATCGCTACTTCTTCGATCACGCACGCCACGCCGGCCTCCTTCTTTGCCCACACTGCCCACCGGGACTCCGCCGAGGCCATCGCCAGCCAGTTGCCCTATTCGCCCGTCAACTTCTTTGCGGGCGGGGGGCTTCAGTTCTTCAATCAGCGCTCCGACAAGGCCAACTACCTGGACAGCCTGGCCGCCCAGGGGTTTATGGTCAATACAGAAACGCTGGAACGCCCGGCCAAGCTCCGCCCTGAGGGCAAGTACGGCTACCTGCTCGCCCCCGACGGCATGCCCAAAATGCAGGAAGGCAGAGGCGATTTCCTGCCCCAGGCCACCCACCTGGCGCTGGGCCACCTCAGCCAGGACAAGGACGGCTTCTTCCTCATGGTGGAGGGCTCGCAGATCGACTGGGGCGGGCATGACAACGACGCGGAATACGTCATACAGGAGACCCTGGATTTCGATAAGGCCATCGGCGTAGCGATGGATTTCGCAGAGAAGGACGGCAATACTCTCGTCATCGTCACCGCCGACCACGAGACCGGCGGCATGTCTCTTTCCGCCGCCGAAGTGCGCATGCAGCGCGATTACCGGCACATCCGGCCCACCTTCTCTACCGGCGGGCATTCGGCTTCGCTCATCCCGGTATATGCCTACGGCCCGGGCGCGGAGCTGTTCGGAGGGATCTACCAGAACAATGATATCTTTGATAAGATGGCGCAGGCTTTCAGGATGAAGTAGCCTGCCATTCTGCATTGGGCTGTGGGTTTGAAAAGATGCTGCGGATTCGTTCGTTTCAGCATCTTTTCAAACGGCGGCCACTTTTTAACGCTTGAACAGTGGCCTCACCCAGCGCCCATTATCATCTTCAAAACTCACCCAATATACCCCGGCAGGCAAGCCTTGAACATCTACCTGCATTC
The DNA here is from genome assembly GCA_024103175.1 of Phaeodactylibacter sp. GTDB lineage: Bacteria > Bacteroidota > Bacteroidia > Chitinophagales > Saprospiraceae > JACJXW01. The sequence continues at coordinate 1,229 of JAGFJE010000439.1, read as the reverse complement.
TACTTTCTCCAACAGCGTTTCGGGTAAGCAGTGTCTGTCCAAGTGCGTCACGGACAATCAGCATCCCGCGTGCCGGCTCCGAAAATTCGACCACCGCTTCTTCCTGTGCAGGATTTGGATACAGGCGCGCGCTTCCGGCCGGTTCTTCAGAAGTGGAGTTGATCACCGGGTCAAAGCGGGTTCCGGAGTTGTACACCTCCTTGGTGGCATAATTCTGAACAAACGCAATAACATAGACCTGGCTTTCCTGCCATTCGCCCTGCACTGTAAAATCGAAGGAAGCGGTCACGGAGCCGCCGGCCGCCGCCGGAGTGAAGGGGTCGCCGTCCTTATCGGTCAGCATATCCCGGAAGACGTCGTGATGGAGCGTCTCCCCATTCGGCGCATTATACTGGATCTCTTTTTCGACAACGGCCACAAAGAGGCGCAGGCCTCCGCCGGGAGGGGTGTCCATGGAGAAGACTTCCACCTCAACGTTCCGGTTCGATTGCCCCGACTCCCGGACCTGTATGGCCAGGGGGCTGGTTTGCCCGATCCTGTCCTCCATCATGGAGGCGGTGGCCTGCCCGGCGGAAATGCCGTTACTCCCATTGAAAAAAACGCGGGGCGTGCCGAAAATGCTGTAATAATCCTGCCGGGCGCCATTTTCCTCGGTATTGGCCTGATAGAATATACAGGAGCTGTAGGGAACGCTGGGGTGATAGGCGATGTGGTGGTAATCGCCCTCGTATCCGGCGATGGTGTTGTAAAAGCCAGGATTGGCGTTCGCGCAGATGGGGCAGCGGGTATTAGTGAAATGCTCAAGCAAAATGTATCGCTTCGCCTGTTGCTGAGCCGCCAGCGTAATGGCCAGGGATGAAAGAAGGATTAAAGTAAAGATACGTTGCATCAGTTCAGTTTTATTTTAATTGAATAGGATAATCTACGTACTTTTCATAGTAATGTTGGGAGCATCTCGCCTTTTTGTCTCCTTCGCTAACAAAAAATGTTCTTCTTTGACAAATCCTGTGGACAGTACGTCATGGAAACCAATGCGACAGCTCGGAGAAGGCCTCTCGTGCCGGCATATCTCTATTTTTTTATTACGCCCCACATAAATGTACTGGACTTTGGACGTACCGACGTCGAAGGCGGAAATCGGAAGGCGGAAGGCGGAAAAAAAGGCGTTGAGCGCCCATTCTGGCCCAAATTCCGACTTCCGACTTTTTAACCGGCTGACCAGACGGTCC
>JAGFJE010000437.1 GCA_024103175.1 Phaeodactylibacter sp. | reverse complement strand
TCGGCCAGGGGCGCCCAGTCGGGGTTCTGGCGGAGGAGCCAGCGTTCGCCCGCGTCGAGGTTTTTCTGTACGGCCTTCCAGAGCCGGGGGGATTTGAGGCTGAGGTACAGCAGTGCGGGCAGATGTTCGGCGGGAATGCATTTTTGCTGTTCCTGCAACAACTGCAGGTACTCCGGCAGGGCCGGCTGGAAGCGGCCTTCCAGAATGAGCCTCAGGTGCCGGGCGGAGCGGCCGGAAACGGCGGCTCTCTCATCTTGCCCTTCCGCTATTTCAGGTGGTTTTTCTCCCTTGTAGTCAGGTACAGGAAACCCGGCGCGCCGCAGCTGATGGTAGAGCGCGGCGCCCTCCAGCACCACCCGGGCAGGGTCGGCTTCGGCATCCACTCCGATACGGGCCAGGGCATCCAGGGTGTGTTCCGGAAGCTTGCCCCTTTCGGCGCCGATGAGTGCTATTTTGGTGAGTTCTTCCCAGATCATAGGTAGTTGGGTTTTAGGGGGCTTCAGCAAAAGAAAAAATAATCCCGCCCGACGGCGAGCCCCCATCCTTCCAACTGGGCCTTGATCACCGGGCGGGCATCGGGGGCGGCAACCAGTACGATCACCTGGGGGTTGTCTAATTCGCCGATGGCCTCCGGGCTTTCCATCCGGATTCCGTAGATATCCTTTCCCCATTTGGATGGCGTGTTGCACACCCAATGGAAATGGATGCCTTCCTCCTGGAGGAACTTTGCCGTTTCTTTGCCCTTGCGGCCGGCGCCCCAGACGGCGAGGGGGCGGGAGGGGCGGTAATCGATCTCGAGGAAATACCGGAGCTTCAGGGGCAGGAAGGTATGGCCGGCATAGGCCATGACGGTGCGGGAGGCCCGCCCGGGATGGTCCCGCCATAGGTGGAGGACCTCCCCGGAAGCAGCGATCCGCATCCGGTGTTTGTAGAACCGGAAGGCCAGGTCGTAGTCTTCCGGATACACTCCCTGGCCGAAAGCGCCGCAGATGAGCAGGGCTTCCCGGTAGGCCATCCAGCAGGGAGAAGGCAGGACGCATTCCCGGTAAATCTCCTCATAATGCCTGCCGGTATCCATCAGGTGGTTCAGCCAGCGTTCGTAGCGGCGGTAGCCCTCCCCCAGGCTTCCGTCCGAAAAGTAGCGTACCTTACCGGTAGCGATCCAGCCCGGGCCGTGTTCCTGCAGGACCCGTTTCAGGATCTTCAGCTTGTCCACCGGCATGAGGTCGTCGGCATCCATACGGGTAATGTAGCTGCCGCGGCTGTACTTAAGGGCCAGGGTGAGGGCTGGGACAATTCCCTTCGCGCCCATATTGCGCCGGGGGCGGATGCGGGAGTCCCGCAGGGCATAACGCTGGAGGATGCTCCAGCTTTCATCCTCGGAATGGTCATCGATGGCGATCAGCTCCCAGCTGGCTTCTGACTGGGCCAGAATGGAATCCAGGCATTCCCCGAGGTGAGGGGCGTTGTTGTAAACCGGGAGAAGAATGCTGATCATACCCCAAAACTATTGCAAAAGCGTAAAAAAATCAGCCTCGGAGGGGAAATTTTTGCTACGGCCGCCTCCGGGGTTTCCCCTAAATAAAATGCGGCGCCCCTTAATGTCCCGGAATAAGGTTCGGAGGATGCCCGGGTAAGAGCGTATATATTCTGAAGACAGGGTGTTTTGCCATTCCCGCTGGTTTTCCAGGCTGATGGGCCAACCCTGACGATAGCCTTTTTTTGAAAGATTCACAATTGATTTCTCTTTTGATTATCAACACAAAAGCCTAAATTTGCACCGATTTTTGAGAATCCATCATTTTACCGTATAAATACCCGCATAATATGGCAAACACAGGTCAAGTCAAACAGGTTATCGGCCCTGTGGTAGACGTTAGCTTCTCTAAAGAAGGCTCCAAGCTCCCCGAAATTCTGAACGCTCTCGAGATCAAGCGCCCCAACGGGGAAACGCTCGTTTTGGAAGTGCAGCAACACCTCGGCGAAGACAGTGTCCGGGCGATTGCCATGGATTCCACCGACGGCCTGACCCGCGGAACGGAAGTGGTCGACACCGGCAAGAACATCGCTATGCCGATCGGCGAAGCCATCAAAGGACGCCTGTTCAACGTGGTGGGCGAGGCCATCGACGGTATCGGCCCTGTGTCTAAAGATAAGTCGGCGCCCATCCACCGCAAGCCGCCGACCTACGAAGAGCTTTCCGTAGAAAAAGAAGTGCTCTACACGGGCATCAAGGTGATCGACCTGATCGAGCCGTACCTCAAAGGCGGTAAGATCGGCCTGTTCGGCGGCGCCGGCGTAGGTAAGACGGTACTCATCCAGGAGCTGATCAACAATATTGCCAAAGGGTATGAAGGTATTTCTGTATTTGCCGGCGTAGGGGAGCGCACCCGCGAAGGGAATGACCTCATGCGCGAGATGCTGGAAGCCGGCATCATCCGCTACGGAGAGGGTTTTATGAAGTCTATGGAAGAAGGCGGGTGGGACCTCAGCAAGGTTGACATGGCGGAACTGAAGGAGTCGAAAGCCACCTTCGTTTTCGGCCAGATGAACGAGCCTCCCGGAGCCCGCGCCCGCGTGGCCCTTTCCGGGCTGACCATTGCTGAGTACTACCGCGACGGCGATATGGACGACCCCATGGGCGGCCGTGATATCCTCTTCTTCATCGACAACATCTTCCGCTTTACGCAGGCCGGTTCTGAAGTATCCGCCCTTCTGGGGCGTATGCCGTCAGCTGTAGGGTATCAGCCGACGCTGGCTACGGAGATGGGCCTGATGCAGGAGCGCATTACTTCCACCAAGCGCGGCTCCATTACTTCCGTGCAGGCCGTTTATGTGCCGGCGGATGACCTTACCGACCCCGCTCCGGCGACGACCTTCGCTCACCTGGACGCCACCACGGTACTCAGCCGTAAGATCGCTGCCCAGGGGATCTACCCGGCCGTGGACCCGCTGGATTCTACTTCCCGAATCCTCGACCCCGCCATCATCGGCAATGAGCACTACGACTGCGCCCAGCGCGTGAAGAATATCCTTCAGCGCTACAACGAATTGCAGGACATCATCGCCATCCTCGGTATGGAAGAACTTTCGGATGAAGACAAACTGGTGGTTCACCGCGCCCGCCGCGTACAGCGCTTCCTGTCGCAGCCGTTTCACGTTGCCGAAGCCTTCACCGGTATCCCCGGCACCATGGTGCCCATCGAGGAGACCATCCGTGGGTTCAACATGATCATCGACGGAGAAGTAGACCAGTATCCGGAAGCCGCATTCAACCTGAAAGGCTCCATTGACGAAGCTATCGAAGCCGGTGAAAAGATGCTGAAGGAAGCGGAAAATCATTAATGAGTAGCTTATGGGGGGCGGCCCGGCCGCCCTCCCCTGAATAAATCGAGCGCGGATACCGCGCTTTTCAAATCTGAAGCCAGTTATGAACATCACCGTCCTTACGCCGGAAAAAGAGATCTTCAGCGGCAATATCAACTCAGTCAAGGTTCCCGGAAGCCAGGGCGCTTTTCAGGTGCTGAAAAACCACGCCCCGATCGTCTCTTCTCTCGATGAGGGCAAAGTCTCCATCGTTACCGCCGGAGGCGGATACCGCTACTTCGATGTGGAAAGCGGCGCCATCAAGGAGAGTAATGAGGCCGGGAGAACCCTGGTTTTTGCCATTCAGGGAGGGTTCATCGAAGTGCTGAACGACGAGGTTTCCTTACTGGTGACCGGCATAGAGAATGGCCTGGATGGCTAGTGCGCCGGGAATAAAAGAGAAAAGTCATTTTGCTGAGTATATCGGGGAGTGAGCGCCTGCTCACTCCCTTACTTTTTTGGACCGGCTGCTCGTCTTCACTTCATTCTTCCGGGCAAGCCTTCAGGCGGCCCGTAAGGAGGAAAGGGTAGTGCCGAAAGCAGTAGCGGCGGGCCTGCACCACCCTCCTCATCTCCCACTCGATTGGTACAGCCGCTTTTGAGATAAGCTGCAAGTTAGCCCCTCTCCCCCATTACATACATCTGGCCTAGTGTCGGCACGGGGCTGCCGCCTCTGTTTTCCAGGGTGACGGCAAAAGCCTGGGCGCCGTCCACAAAGGAAACCTCCTGCAGAGGCCGCCCTTTTTCCGGCAATTCGAAAACGCCCATGCTTACCGCCCCGGATTCGGTAATGGCCCAGAGTTGATACTGCTTATCTTGAGCCGGAGCGGGGAGTTGCCCGACACCGATCAGAGAGCGCTGCGTTTCGGGGTTGTAAAAAACGGTAGCCACGGCATCGGCGGCAAGCCCGGTAGCTTCCATAACCACCGCCTGGGTGGAAGGCTGCCGGACAAAATCGAGCAGGTTTTCCAGCCTTTGCGCCGCGATTTGTATGCTGTCGCAGGACTGCAGGGCCAGGGCGGCCTGCTGGTTCAGAGCGGTGATTTCTGCACTTTGTTGCCGGTTTATCTGGTAGAGGGCCAGCAGGCCGGCAATAGCGCCTGCCAGAAGCAGGCCGGCGGCATAGCCAAGAATGCGCAGCCGCCGGCCTGAAGGCTTGGCGGGAAGTTTCTCTTCAGCGTGCAGCCGCTGGAGAATGGCCGACAATACCCCCGGCGGAGGCGGTTTGCCATGTAAAAGCGCGTATTCCTCGAGCGCCAGTTCGATGGCGTCCAGTTCCTGGCGGACCTCCGGATGCTGTTTGGCATATTTCTCCACCTCCGCTTCTTCCTGCGGAGTGAGTTTTCCCAGAACGTATTGCTCCAGAATGCCGGATGCTATGTATGTTTTAATATCCAAGGTGTATTCTCAGCGTTTCGATCAGTGAAAATAATAAAAATGAAACGAGCCCCTCGTCCTTAAGTATGTTGCGCAGGCTCTGAATGGCCTTTCTGGACCTGGATTTAACCGTTCCCAGGGGGATGCCCAGATATTCGCTGGCTTCGCTTTGGGTGTAATCCTGAAAGAACAGGAGGTCAATGATCTTCCGGCTTTGCTCATCCATTTTGCTGACCACCTTTCTCAGCCCCGGGTCGGTTTCTTCAGGTTCCTGGGAGAGTATCTCATCATTATTTACGGAATCCGGAAGCGCACCGGTTTTGCTGCCTTTTTTAAACTGGCCGGACCTCAGCGTGTCAATGGCGGTATTCCGGCAGATCCGGGCCATCCAGGTGAACAGCCTGCCTTTTTCGGGGTCGTATTGTTCTGCTTTTTCCCAGATCTTAAGGAATGCGTCCTGCAGGGCTTCCTCCGCTACCGCTTCTACCTGGACCAGCTGAAGGATAATATTGTAAAGGGCCGGTGAATAATATTCATACAGTAACGTAATGGCCCGTTGGTCCTGTTCCTGCAATAAGCGCAGAATATCCTGGTGAGGGGGAAGTTTTTTGCGGGTGTCCGTCATATGGAAATTCAATCTGGTTGAATGAGTTGGCTGCACAGAATGCAAAGGGGTAAACAAAGGAAATCTCCTTTCCGTTTAAAGGGCCAGTAGATCAGCGTCAATGTAACTCTTTTTTTAAAAAAAGTGCAAGCCTGATAATCCATTGCTTGCCTGAACTTCGTACTTCTAAAAAACGGAAGGAATCTGCGCTCCGCTTCAATTCTTCTGTAAACCTGTCAAGTAAACAAACCGGAAACACCAACCTGAGCATTCTCTGTGAACTGGCAGAGGATGACACGGATATGCTATTGCCAGAAATTCCTCACTAAATAAAAAACTGTAATTTATGAGATCATTCAGAACGCTATTTTTGCTTTCCCACTTTTTTGATGACATTCCCAAAGTTGCCGGGCTCAGGGAAGTGTTTTTAATGATGGCCCTGGTATGGCTGCCGTCCCTGTTGTCGGCCCAGGCCGTTTTCACTGCTCATCTGGCAGGCCGCCATGAAGCGCTGCCGGTGGTATCTCCGGGCTCTGGAGAGGTCACCGCGGTGCTCGATGGGAATCAGTTGCAGGTATCTGGAACCTTTTCGGGACTGGAGGGCCTCTATGACGCTACGGTAGCAGGCGGCGCACACATCCATTCCGGTTACGCCGGTGAGAATGGCCCTATCGAGATCGGCCTGACGCCAAACCTGTCTGTCGATCTGCGCAGCGGCGCCTTCGAAAGCCTGGCCAATACCTTTACGCTTACCGCCGAACAGGTTCAGGCGCTCCTGGAAAGGCGGCTCTATATTAACATCCATACTACGGCTTATCCCGGCGGGGAATTGCGCGGGCAGTTATTGCCGCAGGCCGATGATTATTACTTCATCAACCTGCTGGGCAGCAATGAAGTGCCTTCCCTTTATTCCCGAGGACATGGAGCGCTGGCCCTGGAACTCAATGGAGATACCCTTACCCTTTCCGGCACTTTTTCGGGGCTGGAAGGGGATTTTGACGCTTCTGTTGCCGGCGGCGCTCATCTGCATATGGCGCTGCCCGGCCAGAACGGTGGTATTGCCATCGGGTTGAATGCTACTGCTGCTCCTGATCTGCGCAGCGGGGCATTTGTTGTAGCCGACAACACCTTCATTTTAACAACGGAACAACTTGCCGCTCTGCAGGAGCGCAGGTTGTACGCCAACATCCACACCACCGCCCACCCTGGTGGCGAACTGCGGGGGCAGGTAGCCAGCGCCGCTGCCCGGGTTGTCCTCAGGGCTCACCTGTCGGGCGCCAATGAAGTGCCGGCACTGACTTCCGGCGGCAGCGGAGTGGTGCAGGCCGAGGCCATTGGCGATTCCTTGCTCCTGACAGGAGCATTCACCGGCCTGGAAAGCCAGGTAAATACCGATATCGCCGGTGGCGCCCACATTCATACCGCCCCCGCCGGTAGCAATGGAGGAGTAGCATTCCCCTTGAACCTTACTTTAGATGCAGGCCAGCGAGGCGGCTTTTTCCCCGCTGAAAACAACGGTTTCGCCCTGAACGGCGAACTGGTGGAAGCCGCTATTGAACGCCGGTTGTACGTCAATATTCATTCCCTCGAAAATGGAAATGGAGAGTTGCGCGGGCAACTGCTGCCGGAAGCCCAACTGGTACTTACCGGCATATTGTCCGGCGTTCATGAAGTACCTGCTCTGGCATCGCCGGCCTTCGGAGCCGTGAAGGCTGAACTGATGGGCAACCGCCTGGAAATAAGCGGTTCTGTAAATGGCCTGGGCAGCGGCATAGATATCAATATCGGCGGCGGCGCGCACCTTCACCTGGGCATTACTGGAATGAACGGCCCGGTAGAATTTCCACTGCAACCTGACATCAACCTGGATATGACGGGCGCTACCTTCTACGCCGCGTTCAACCGGTTCGAGCTGGATGGAGAACAGGCCGAAGCCATCGCCAACCGCGAATATTACGTCAATATCCATACACTGGACAACCCAAACGGGGAAGTACGGGGACAACTGCTCAGGGAGGCCAACTACTATGTGTACGCTTCCCTGTCGGGAACGAGTGAGGCCCCGGCCGTCAATACCAACGCCACCGGCGCCGTGGTTATTGAGGTTGCCGGCGAGCAGGGCTTAGCAACAGGCAGTTTTTCCGGGCTGAGCAGCCCTTTCGATTTCAATGTTATGGGCGGCGCCCACATCCACAATGCGCTGGCCGGCAGTAACGGGGCCATCAGCCTTCCCCTGAATGCTACAACTGAGCCGGATAACCTGAGCGGAACCTTCCTGGCTGCCAACAATACTTTAGATATCGATGAAGAACTGGAACTTGTCCTGCGGGATCGCAGCCTGTATGTCAATATCCACACCGAAGGCAACCCGGGGGGAGAACTCCGCGGCCAGATCCTTCCATTAGCCACCGCCTGTTTCACGACCAGCCTCAACGGGCTGAATGAAGTGCAACCGGCGGCTACCATGGCTTCCGGGGGGCTTAAACTTGAGCTTCGGGGCAATGAACTTACTGTTTCCGGCTCCTTCAACGGCCTGGCCGGCAGTTTTGACCCGAGTATCGGCGGTGGAGCCCACCTGCACCTCGGCGCGGCCGGCACGAACGGAGGAGTGGCTCTTTCTCTTTCTGCCGATGTGGAAACGGATCTGAAGAGCGGCGCTTTTCCCTCCGATGACAACACCTTCACGCTTACCGAAGAGCAGGCTGCCAGCCTTTTTTCCGGAAGCTATTATGCCAATATCCATACTACCGCCTATCCTGGAGGAGAGCTGCGTGGACAGATCCTGGAGGAAGTGAACTTCTTTCCCTCTTCAACGGCGGCAATCACCCTGCCGCCCGACGGGGCGGCCCTCATACTTCAGGGTGGGTCCAATACTATTTTTACCGCCCAATGGACACCAGCAACCGATGACAACCAACTGGCCTATATCTGGCAGCTGGCCACCGATGCCGATTTTAACAATATCGTTTTCCAGGAGAATGTAGGCGCCGCCCTTACCTTCGTTTCCGATTTCGGTACGATAGACGGCCTGCTCGCCAACCTGGGAGTGGATGTCGGTGGAATGGTAACCATATACCACCGCGTACTGGCTTCCGACGGCAGCGTGGCCACTGCCGGCGCTGCCGCTTCGGTCAACATTACCCGGGGCGTGGTGCTGGAAGACAACTTTGAGGCTACCCTGAGCGGCCACAATGAAGTGTTGCCGATCGCTACTGCTGCCAAAGGCAATATTTCCGCCTCTCTGATGGGTAACCAGCTTATGGTGAGCGGTTCTTTCCAGGGCCTTGCCAGTGCACTGGCTACAGAAATAAATGGCGGCGCCCATCTGCACATCGGATACGCAGGCCAGAACGGCCCCATTGTCTACCCTTTGACAGCAATAGTGAGCGACGATTCGCTCAGCGGCGCCTTCGAGGTGGCGGAAAACACCTTTACGCTAAGCGATGAAGAGTTGGCTTTGTTGCGTGGCCGACAAATGTACGTCAATATCCATTCTTCAGATTTTCCAGGCGGCGAGCTGCGCGGCCAACTCCTGCCGGTATCGGAGGAGGTGTACACCATGAGCCTTTTCGGCAGTAATGAAGCCCCCGCCGTGGTATCCCCCGGCCTGGGGGCGCTCAACCTGGAAGTATCAGGGGGTGAACTCATCGTAACCGGCGCTTTTTCCGGATTATCGGGCGACTTTGACGCTTCCGTCGCGGGCGGCGCTCACCTGCACGCCGGCCCGGCCGGCCGCAACGGCGGCATACAACTGCCCCTGATGGCAGATGTGGAAGCGGATCTGAAGTCCGGCGTTTTCAGTGCGGACAACAATACTTTCGAACTGACGGATGAATTGAGGGCCGCCCTGGAAAACCGCGGCCTGTACGCCAATATTCACACTACGCGCTATCCTGGCGGAGAGCTGCGGGGGCAGGCGGTGGGCCAGCCGCAGATGGTATTCCGGGCCGGCCTGTCGGGCGCCGGTGAAGTGCCGGCAGTCACCAGCTTTGCCGGCGGGGCTGTCATTGCCGAATTATACAATGACAGCATTTTGGTCGTCTCCGGATCCTTTTCCGGCCTGGAGAGTGAGCTGGCTACAGACGTAGGCGGCGGCGCCCATATCCATATTGGGTTTCCGGGTGAGAATGGCGGGGTTGCTTTTCCGCTGACAGCCATCACTGCACCGGGCGGGCAAAGCGGTGTCTTCTTACCGGAAGACAATACCTTTGTCCTTCGGCCGATGGAAAACTTCCTTTTAGTGGGCAGAGCGCTTTATGTAAACATCCATTCCCTGGAAAACCCCTCCGGAGAGATCCGGGGGCAGTTGCTGCTGGAAAGCCAGACGGTATTTAACGGAGTCCTTTCCGGTATTTTTGAGGTGCCCGAAGTAGCCACTACCGCCTACGGTAATGTTCAGGCTGAACTTTCCGGTAACCGCCTGGCCCTCATCGGCAGCTTCATGGGGCTGAGCAGCCCGGTAGCCACCGATATCGGCGGCGGCGGCCATATCCATTCCGGCTTTGCCGGCGCCACCGGAGGTATAGCTTTTCCACTGTCCCTGAATATCAGCGACGATATGCTGGGCGGAGGCATTTTCCCCGATCTCAACACTTTTGAACTGACGCCGGAGCAGGCTCAGCAGGCGAGGGAAAGGGCCTTTTACGTGAACATTCACACCGAAGACAACCCTACCGGCGAGCTGCGCGCCCAACTGGTTAACGAGGCGGCAGCCTATTTCGTCGCTCCCCTGTCGGGCGCCAGTGAAGTACCGCCCGTCCGTACGGACGCCAGTGGTATGATGATCCTGGAAGTGAACAGTGGTAGCGCCATAGGTACAGGTTCTGTCATGAACCTGAGCAGCCCGGTAGCCACCGACATTGCCGGAGGCGCCCATATCCACCTTGGCTACGCCGGCCAGAACGGGCCAGTCAGTACCCTGCTGGGCTTCAACCCGGATAATGGCATTTTCACCGCCGGTGACAACCGTTTCAGCATCACTGAAGGCTGGGGCGACACCCTGCGGATGCGCCGTTATTATGTAAACGTGCACACCGAAAACCATCCTTCAGGCGAGGTGCGCGGCCAACTGCTGCCCCTGGCAAGGACTTATTTTACCGCCAGTGCGAACGGGCAGAATGCAGTGCAGCCGGTAGCTACCGATGGCCTCGGCGGGCTGAAGCTGGAGCTTACCGATACCCTTCTTACCCTCACCGGCGCCTTTTCCGGCCTCACCGGCGATTTTGACGCCATGGTGGCGGGCGGCTCTCACCTGCACATCGGCAGCCCCGGTGAAACCGGCGGGCTGGACATTACCCTCGTCCCGGCGCTGTCCATCGATCTGAAGAGCGGCACGTACAGCGCCGCCGACAACACCTTTGGACTGACGGAAGAACAGGCGGCCACCCTGCGGTCAGGGAACTACTACTTCAACCTGCACACCACCGAGTACAGCGGCGGCGAGATCCGCAGCCAGGTGCTGCCCGAGATCAACTTCTTCCCTTCCGATGAAGCGGCCATTACCGCTCCGGCCGACGGAGCTGAGCTCACCATAGAAGGGGGCCCGGACATGCCTTTTGCCGCCCAGTGGGAGATGGCCGCTGACCGCGACGACCTGGCCTATATCTGGCAGCTGTCCACAACGGACGACTTCAGCGACACCCTGGTGAACCAGAACGTAGGCGATCTTCAGGTGTTTGAAACTACCTTCGGCGTCGTAGATATGCTGCTGGAACAGGCGGGAGTCGGTTTAAACGAAAGCATTACGTTGTACCACCGCGCCCTGGCTTCCGATGGCAGCGTGGCTACCCCCGGGGCCAGCGCCAGCGTGGCGCTTACCCGAGGCATCGTTACCGGTACGGAGGCCGTGGACAGGGAGGGCCTGCAGATGAAGGTATTCCCCACGGTTGCCCGGGAGGTTGTCAATATACGCCTGCAGAGCGGCCAGCCCTACGATGGCCAGCTGCTGCTCCGCAACGCCAACGGACAGGTGCTGGATATTCGATCCGTGCAGCTGGCTGCGGGCACTACTGATGAGCAGGCCGACGTTCGCCAATTGCCGGCCGGCAGTTACTATCTGCAATTGGTTATTGGCAACCAACTGATCGGGACGCAACCGGTCATTGTGAAGTGAGGACGAGTTGCAGTAGATATTTTGAAACCTCCATTCAAACAGCCCTGGCGGGATCACTTCCGCCGGGGCTCTTTTGTGCTGCGGAGGCCCAATCAACCCAATTTCACCCGGCCGAGGCAACGAGGACGGGCAACCCAATCAACCCACCTACCCCTGCGCCAGCACTTCCGCGTTCATCACTTCCTCGATGGCCTCCGCTTCGATGGGGATATTCTCCATCAGGTCGACCGGGCCGTGGTCGGTGACGAGGATATCGTTTTCCAGGCGCACGCCCAGCCCTTCCTCACGGATGTAAATGCCCGGTTCGCAGGTAAATACCATGCCAGCCTGAATGGGGTCGTAGCGGTTGGACAGGTCGTGCACATCCAGGCCAAGGTGGTGAGAAGTGCCGTGCATGAAATATTTCTTGTAGGCCGGGTGCTTCTCGTCCTGGTTCTTGATGTCGGTTTTGTCGAGCAATTTGAGTTTCAGCAGTTCACTTTCCACCATTTTGCCGACTTCCTTATGGTATTCTTCAATGGTAACACCCGGTACGAGCATCTGGCGGGCGCCTTTCAGGACATGCAGCACCGCTTCATAGACTTTTCGCTGCCGGGTGGAGAACTGTCCGTTGACCGGGATTGTCCGGCTCAGGTCGGCAGCGTAGTTGGCGTACTCGGCTCCGAAATCGAGCAGCAGGAGGTCTCCCTCTTTGCAGGGCTGGTTGTTGGCGACATAGTGGAGGACGCAGGTGTTTTTTCCGCTGGCGACGATCGGTTCATAGGCATGTCCGTTGGCGCCATTGCGGATGAACTCGTGGATGATCTCCGCTTCGATCTCATATTCCATCACCCCCGGCCGGGTTTTTTTCAGCACGCGCTGGAAAGCGTTGCCGGTAATGTCGACCGAGCGCTGGATGAGGTCTACTTCCATCGGAGACTTTACCATGGCCAGCTTCTTGAGGATGGGCTGGGAGCGGTGGTATTTGTGCAGGGGATAACGCTCCATGAGCTGCCTGGCGAAACGGGTGTCCCGGGTCAGCACTTCCGACTGGAAGCGGTCGTGTTCGTTGAGGTTGAGATAGATGCGTTTGGACAGCAGGATGAGTTCGTGCAGGATCTTGTCCATTTCATCCAGCCAGTAGATCTTTTCTATGCCGGATATTTTGCTGGCTTCCTCCTTGGTATATTTCTGCCCTTCCCAGATGGCGGTGTGTTCATCCGTCCGTTGGATGAACGCCAGTTCATGGAAACCTTCCTTGATGCAGTCGGGAAAGAGGATGAGTACCGTTTCTGCCTGTCCGAGGCCGGAGAGGTAGAACAGGCCGGAATTCTGCCGGAAAGGGAAGAAGGTATCTCCACTGCGCGGCATCAGGTCATTAGACTGGAAGATAGCAATGGAGTCGGGTTGCATTTTGCGCATGAAGCGCTTGCGGTTCAGTTGAAACAAGCTTGGGTCGATAGCATCGTATCTCATGGGAAAATGATTTTCATTTTACTCAAAACCTTGAATTCTTTGGCATTTGGCAGGGTAAGAAGGGAGATCCCGTTGCAATTACCTCGTTGAGGCCGGGCATTTTAAAGAAGCTTTTGGGATTGTATGGAGTATCAACAGCTTTGAGTCAAAGTTGCAAAAAAACAAATAACCATAAAAGCGTTTGCGCTAATTTGGAATGATTTTAACATGGCGCTGGGAGAGGAACCGTTGCCTGTTGCTGGGTGGTGAGGGTTGTTCGTCGTACGACCAACATACGACAGGCAACTGAGAACGAATACCGCCTACAGTTTCGCGTCGACCTCCTGCAGGTCTTCTTCCTCATAGTCTTTGAACCACTTTTTCAATTGCTCCCGGGCGCTGGTGCGCACGCCCTCGTTGATGTAACAGGCGATGGTGACCAGCCCAAAGGAAAGCACGCCGAGGTCGTCGGTATACCCGATAATGGGGGTGAGGTCGGGCAGGGCGTCGAAGGGAGAGATGAGGTAGCCCAGGGTGCCCAGTACGATGCTTTTGGCCCAGGTGGGCGTCTCTTTGCGGCGATAGGCGTAGAATAGCAATAACGCGGCATAAACTGTTTTGATGCCTGCCTGATGCGCAAAATGGGAGATCTTTTTCCAGAATTTATTTTCGGAAAACTGTTGGATATACGGTTTGAATGGATTTTTCATAATAAGTCTTTTAACTACTAATGCTGGCTTTCGACCAGTCGTACGCCCCCCCTGCCGGGCTTTCCTCTTCCCACAAAGATAATGGTTTATAGATGAACGCTGCTGCCGAATTATACCAATAACTGAAATTGTGATACGGAAAGCCGGCAGCATTCACTCATTCCTTCCTTCCTTCATTCATTCATTCCTTTCCTTCACCTGCGCCATTCCCCCGTCAGCAGTTCTTCCACCGGGCCGGCCACTTCCAGGCCGGCATGCAGCCCTTCGCCCGAATATAACAACTGGCCTCCCTCAAAAAGCTTCACTTCGATGGTGGCCTGCAGGCTTTCGTTGACCTTGCCCGTCATATTTCCGGAGATGGGAGATACCAGTTGGCCCGTTCCGCCCTTCTTATGTGCGGTGATCTCCAGGCGGTTTTTCCTGTCCCGGAAACCCAGAAAGACGGTGTCTTCTCCCAAAGCGGCGCGCATGTAGGCGCCGGTGTAGGTGGCGAAGCGGAAGAGGCGCCCCTCCAGGAGGAATCCGACGATATAACCGATGAAATGGCTGCCGATCCAGGGTATCCTGGCCACGGAGGCCATGAGGGAGGTATTGGGGCTTTCCCCGAAGTGGTTGCTCTGCATCCAGATCCAGGAAGAGGGAAAAGACTGGCCCCAGTCCTTTTCCACATAGCCCTTGCCGCCGGTGAAGTCCACCTCTTGCCCGTACACCCGGAGTGTGCCCTCTAGCCGATGGTCCAGGCTGACCACCCCGTGGTAGCATTCCATAAAAGGCACGAAAGAGTACCAGCCCATGATACCAGGGGCGCCCAGCATCTTTGGCCAGGGGGTGATCCCGTTGAGTCGCAGGGCCCCCTGCAGTTCGGGCAAAGCGAGTTTCACTTCCCTGCCGGAGAAGCCGTTATTTCCGAGGCGGATCTCGAACCGGGAGGATTCGGGGCGGAATGCTTCGGCCGGAAAATCGTGATAGGAGGCTGTACATTTCTTCCCGTCCAGCACCTGGATGAAAGCGTGCTGTACCCCGTCTTTACCCATCGAAATGCCGGGGATGACGGCGAAGGCGTAACGCTGGGCCGGGTCCACGATCTTGAAATACCAGCCTTCAAAATAGTTGCGCCGACGGCCCCAGCCGTGATAACGGTTTGGGTCCCATAGGGCGCGCCAGCGATGGAGGAGGTGGTGCATGAGTGGTGTGATGGTGTTTTGGTGCTTGAGTGTATCAGTGATGTAGTGCGAAAGTGTAAACGTGTAAAAGGGGCTTCCTGTTTTGGCCTGCCCGCCAAAACAAAAGCCGCATTCCCGGCCTCCCGGGAAGCGGCTTTCAGCTAGATATATGCTAGTATTGCAGAAAATGCTTGGATCCCCGGCCGAGCTGAGGCGGTTATTGGTTATTGAAGAGGGCGGTAAAGGCTAGTAATCAATAACCCGGGCCTTTTTTAGAAGGCTTGCCTACGCGCTCGCCCGCACCTGGTTTGTGGCCAACTCCTCTTCGTTTAGTTTGCCGAAGGTGTATCCCTTTTCGGAGAAGTGCTTCAGCACCTTTGGCAATACGTACCGCAGTTTGTCCTCCGCCTTGAGGCTGTCATGGAAGACGATGATGGAGCCTTTTTCGGCATTGTTGACCACATTGGCAAGGCATTGTTCCTCACTGAGCACGGGGTCAAAGTCGCCGCTGAGCACGTCCCACATGACGATGCGGTAGTGGCGCTGCAGAAATTGAGCCTGCTTGGGCTTCAGCCGCCCGTAGGGCGGGCGGAAGAGTACGGAGTGCGCCAGGTTAGCGCAATGGCGGACATTGTGAAAGTAGGATATGTTCTCCGTCTGCCAGCCATTGAGGTGGTTGAAAGTGTGGTTGCCGACGGCGTGCCCGCTTGCTACCACTTGCTCAAAAACCTGCGGGTATTTGCGGATGTTGTCGCCGACGCAGAAGAAGGTGGCCTTGGCCTGGTATTTCTTCAGCTCTTCCAGCACCCAGGGGGTGACGGCGGGGATGGGGCCGTCGTCAAAGGTCAGATAGAGCACCTTTTCCTGAGTAGGTATCCTCCAGGTGTAATTCGGGAAAAGATTCTGGATAAAATGTGGCGTTTTTACTAGGTACATAGCACTTTTGGATTAATGTTCATGGATAATGATATACGAATAGCGTGCGAAAGCAACGCAATACTTGTTTAAAACCGGGTAATTAGTTTGTAGGGCAATAACCGGCTGGCGGGCTAAATATAATTGCTTACATTTGCTGTCCAGCTGAAGGGGGCCTAGTCTGTTTGGGCAGGCAAAAAATGCTTCCCAGGTTGGTAGGTTGGTTCGTTTTAATCATCAACGCAAAAAGGGGGCATTTTGCTGCCAAAGAAGGCTAAAAAAATTTATTTTTTTCTCATAGCCAATTTCACACTGCCAGAAAGGGGGCTCCGGAGCGTAAAAGGTATCAAAATGCGCCTGTGGATGCCTGGTAAAATGCGGGACTTTATATCCCCTAAACAATTCGAGAAGAAAATAGCCAAATAAACAGTATAAAAGCAATGGAAAAAATGAGACTGCGCTTTGCACCGAGCCCGACGGGCGCTCTCCATATCGGAGGCGTGCGCACGGCCCTGTACAATTACCTGCTGGCAAAGAAACACGGAGGCGCTTTCATCCTGCGCATCGAGGATACCGACCAGGGGCGGTTTGTGCCGGGAGCTGAGGATTACATCAAGGAGGCTTTGGAGTGGTTCGGCCTGGCCCCGGATGAAGGCCCCGGATACGGTGGCGCTCATGGCCCGTACCGGCAGTCGGAACGCAAAGCTTTATACCATAAATACACGGCCCAGCTTGTGGAGAACGGTCGCGCCTACTATGCTTTTGATACGCCGGAAGAACTCGCGGCTCAACGTGAGGAGAACCCCGCCTTTAAATACGATGCCGGGGCGCGGATGCGAATGAAGAACAGCCTTACCCTTGCGGAAGAAGAGGTGGGGCGCCGGATAAAGGAGGGAGAAGCGCACGTGGTGCGGCTGAAAGTGCCTACCGGCGAAACCGTGAGCTTCCGCGACCAGGTCCGGGGGCAGGTCTCTTTTGACAGTTATGAGCTGGATGACAAAGTGCTGCTTAAGGCAGACGGTATGCCAACTTACCACATGGCCAATGTGGTGGATGATTACCTGATGGAGATCACCCACGTGATCCGCGGCGAAGAATGGCTGTCGAGCACCGCCCACCACGTGTTGCTGTACCAGGCCCTGGGCTGGGAAGGCCAGATGCCGGAATTCGCCCACCTGCCGTTGATCCTCCGCCCCGATGGCAAAGGCAAGCTGAGCAAACGGGATGGGGCCCGTTTCGGGTTTCCCGTCTTTCCCCTTTCCTGGGAAGGAAAAACCGAGGAGGATTCCTTTACAGGGATGCGCGAGTTCGGTTTCCTGCCGGAAGCGGCCCTCAACTTCCTGGCCCTGCTGGGATGGAACCCTGGCACCGAACAGGAGATCTTCAGCCGGGAGGAATTGGTAGCCGCTTTTTCCGTGGAGCGGATCAACAAATCGGGCACTCGTTTTGATATCGACAAGGCCAAATGGTTCAACCAGCAATATATCATCAAGGCCGATACGGATTATTTGCTGGAGCGGGTCCGGCCAGTCATTGCCGCCCACGGCTATGAGCCGGGCGACGCTTTTCTGAAAGCGTTCATAGAATTAATGCGGGAACGTGCCGTCACCCTTGATGATTTCTGGGAAAATGGCTATTTTTTCTTCGAGGAGCCGCGGGCCTACGATGAAAAGATGGTCCGAAAGCGCTGGGATCCGGAGCGAAAAGGCCTGTTCGACGAACTGGCCGGGCAGTTACACCTGGTGAATAATTACACTGCCGGGAGTATCAAAGCGCAAACCGAGGCCTTTATCGATGAAAGGGGGCTGAAGTTTGGCGATGTGCTTCCCATACTGCGCCTGGGAGTGGCCGGCACGATGAAGGGCCCCGCCATATTCGAAATGATGGAGTTGCTGGGCAGAGAGGAGGTTGATCGGCGCCTGCGCAAGGCTTTTGTTCAATTCAATGAGTTAAAGTAGAGTTATGCCGAAGAAGAAACCAAAAAAGGGAAAGCCCGAAGTGCACGAAGAACTCAAAGGGTTTGATATTAAGATCAATGAATTCGGAGAGATCATTACCAACTTCGAGGTCGATAAGGTCAATGAATTCCTCAATGAAAATGTGGATGACAAAAAGCTGCGCGGCCGGGATCTGCCCGTCCAAGAGGAAGGACAGGAGGAAGAAGAATAACCGGTGGCCAAATATGCTCTGAGGAGCCCAGGACGCTGTGCTTAATAGGCAAAGGTGCACGAAACCGAACAGCATTTCGTGTGCCTTTTTCGTTTTTACGGATGCCGGTGAAACACCAGCGCCGCTTTCCCGTAAGTACATAGGTGAAGCATCTGGCCAAACGGCTGATAAACAATCGTTTTAGGGATTTTGAGAAGAAAAACTTGAGGGGTATTGGCCAGATTTAATTATTTTGCACTCCAATATTTCGGCTCTGCGGCCGACAACGCCTGGAGCTTGTTTGGATTTTACTTTAGAGGAAATAACACAACAACCAAAACCGATTTTTATGGATCCCATGAACAGCCCTCGTCCGGCAATATGCCCTTGCGTCTGCGCCTGCCCATTGTATTCATCATTCTTTGCCGCTTTGCCGGCCATTCATCTGCCTCGGTATTAGGCCCGGCCATTCAGAATCCCAAATGATAATGACTATGAAAAGACGACTACTCTGCCCGATGCAGTTCTGGAGTTTTGCCTGGCTTTTAGCCCTGGTTTTCAGCGCCTACTCCCTGTCGGCCAAAGAAAATGCTTCCTCACCTGAAAGCGGCGCAGGCTACCGGAGCTCCGGCTCGCTCGCTGCGCCTATGTTTGTCAACCCGCCGGGCGATACGGCTGTCGTTGGTATTTGTAATGTGCCTCAGCCCGACTCCCTGCTGGTTGAAGACCTCGAGGATGGCCAGTGGAAAGTCTTTCCCGTTGACAGTACCGATAACGGTATGGTGGAAGCTTGTGCGCTGGACACCATCTACCGCATCTGGCGGGCCACCGATTCGGAAATGATCACGATCACCCACATTCAGGCGATCATCGTCCAGCCCATGCCCGCCCCCAACGCTACGTTTATGGGTTCCCTGGATACCCTGGTGGAATGTAGGTTCGCCTCCCCTGCTTACAGTGCATGGAGGACCTCGGTGACGCTGAGGATCGGTACTAATTTGAATGAATGTGCAACGGCCGACTTCGATTTTCCGTCTCCCACTACCTTGGAATCTTGTGGAACGCTGGAAGTCACCATCCCGGTTTATAACCCCTGCAGCGCAATTAATAGCGATACGGCCTATTTCGTGGCGAAGTTCGTCACCATAGATGCCACGCCTCCTATTCTTCGGGGAGTGCCGCCGACGGATACCGTCGGATGTGATACCCTTGATCAATACCTGATGAACAATCCGCCGTCTATGGTTACCGTCTTCGATTGCCAGACGGGCCTGACGCCGGAATACAAACAGGACACCTTCAACATCTCCTGCCTTGACGGGCGGGAATTTGACCTCCACCGTACCTGGATGGTGTGGGACTCCTGCGGTAACTTCTCCGATTCGACCCAGGTTATCCGGGTCAGGGATGAACGCGCGCCTTCATTTACGGCCCCTCCGGACATTACCATCTCCTGTGAGGAGGATTATCTGGACCTCAGCATTACCGGCATGGTCAACGATACGCTGGATAATTGCGGAGGCCCCATCCTCTTAGGGTATATCGATCAGGTCATGCCCGACAACGACGACTGTCCGGAGAGCTTCCGGGTGGAGCGCAACTGGCGCGCCCGCGATGTCTGCAGCAATACCAGTCAGCGGAAACAGATCATAACCATCGTAGACGTTACCCCGCCCACCTTCGTGTTGCCGAGGGATACTACGGTAGATTGCGGCCGGGAGGAAGACCTCATGGTGACCGGAATGCCCACCATGCTGATGGACAATTGCGACGATACGCTGTCGGCAGTGATCGCTTCCGAAACCATTATCCCCGGCGCCTGCGAGAACGACTACGTCATCGAGCGGGCCTGGCTGGTAATGGACGATTGCGGCAACGGCACGGAGCTGGTTCAGCGCATCACCGTCATAGATACTATTGCACCGGCCATTACGGCCGATGCCACCGGCCGGGTGATCACCTGTATGGCCGGAGTGGACCTGCAGCAGGAATTTTCCGATTGGATAAACGCCCACGGCGGCGCCGGCGCCTTCGACCCCTGCCCCCCTGCCGATGGCCTTGTGTGGGAGGCCTATACATCCGGAACTGCCACGCCGGTGAGTATGCCCG
This sequence comes from Phaeodactylibacter sp., assembly GCA_024103175.1. Classification (GTDB taxonomy): domain Bacteria; phylum Bacteroidota; class Bacteroidia; order Chitinophagales; family Saprospiraceae; genus JACJXW01. Next base: position 18,342 of record JAGFJE010000437.1, on the reverse strand, counting down.
ACTTTCTCTGCCCGGCCCCGGGCGATACGATCGTTATGCAGACAGTGGATTTCGTGGTGCAGGATGCCTGTGGCCTTTCCGATACGACTACCGCTTCCTTTATCGTCATTGACAATACCGCGCCGGTTATCCGGATGTGCCCGCAGGATGCGGTGGCGCCTACCGACCCGGCTCTTTGCGAGGCCAGCTTTGTGCTCAAGCCGCCTTTGGTGGAAGAAGAGTGTGCAGCGGCCCTGTTCTCGGAAAGTATCGGCCGCAGCGTTATGCTGTCTTCCAATGCGCAACCCGGCCAGGCGGGAACTACGCCGGTCAACCCCATAGAACTCAACTTTTCCGTTGCCGGGCCGCTGCCCATTAATGCAGCGGGTGATGCTTCTTTGTCCCTGCAGCTCCAGAATGCGGATGCGGAAGGCTCCACCGAATTCTTCCAGGTGATCGGAGAAGACGGAGTCGTCATCGGGCGCACTGGCCGCTCACCGGCACAGTGCCAACTGGCGGACACGACGCTGGCCATCCCTGCCGACAAGATCAATACCTGGGCTCTGGATGGCGTCATTACCATTCGCCTGGAGCCGAATATTCCCGCCACCCTTTCGGGTAGTTTCGCCATCAATGACATCTGTGCCGGCGGTAGCACCCTGGACGCCAACCTGTCTTTCCCGTCCCGCGATTTTGCCGGCCTGGAATATCAGTATAAGATCAACAACGGCGCTCCGGTTACGACGGGCCTATTCGGGGATGTGAACGTGATGCTGCCTCTGGGCGAGAATACCATTACCTATTACGTCATAGATTGCGCCGGGAATGTGGACAGCTGTACCTACAAGGTGATGGTTGAAGACCAGGAGCCGCCCATCCTTTCCTGCCCGGCTGATGTTTCCGTCGACCTCGAGCAGGGAGCGTGTTCTACTACGGTGACCCTACCTTTCCCGGCGGGCGTGACAGACAACTGTGGCGTGGCCGGCACATTCGAACGCCGGGCGCCGGCAGATACCGCTTCTGCCTGGCTCACCTTTTCTTACGACCCCAACCTCAACGATTATCTGGCCGACACATTGGCCTTCACCTTCCAGGATGTCGCCGCCAATGCCGTGAGCAATGTTACCCTCACGCTGGACCTGAGGGGGGATTTTAGCGGCACGGGGGCCTTCCTGAATATTTTTGGCGATAGTGGCGCCCAGGTTGGGACTACCAATATCGGAGTGGCCGCCTGCGACAGCCCGGGGCAGGCTACTTTCAGCATTCCCGCCGACACCTTCAACGTATGGGCGGCGGATGGAATGGTTCGATTTGTCGTGCCGCCCAATCCGGTGGTGGTGCCGCCCGGCGCTCCGGGAGATGGGATCAACCCCTGTGATGCAGGCGCCGTCGATGCCGATGGGGAAGTAGACAGCGTGAGTTATGTTTTTGCCACGCTCACCTATGGGGAGATCTCTCCTTTCTACTTTGCCGAAGGCGCCACTGATATTTCGTATACACAGGTCGTGCCGCCCGTCATTAACCCTACGCATGATTTCAACGTAGGAGAAACGGTAGTTTCTTACGTTCTGGCCGACAACCAGGGCAATCAGGACACCTGTTCCTTCAGTGTTTTTGTTGTGGACAATGAGCCGCCCGTAGCCCTCTGCCAGGCGACGATCGTGGAGATCAACCCCTCGGGCCTGGAGGTGGATACGGTGAGCGTGCAGGAATTCAATGCCGGCAGTAGTGACAACTGCATGATCGACACGATGTACGTCACGCCTAATACTTTTACCTGCGAACAAGCCGGGACTACTGTGATGGCTACGCTGACAGTAGTTGACCTGGTAGGGAATACTTCCACCTGTACCCGGCCCATCCGGATAGAGGCGGAGGGGCCGAGCCCGACTTACAGCCCGGGAATCTGCGGAGGAGACACCCTGTATCTCTTTGCCAACCCGCCGGTTGCTCAGGGAGGGGTAGTGTATACTTATCGGTGGTACAATCCAGACGGCAACCTGATCTCCACTCAGCAGAACCCCATCATCCCCAATGTCGATAACAGTGATGCCGGGGCTTATGTGCTGGAGATCACCGGCCTGACCGGCTGCGTGGCCGAGAGTGTCGTCAATGTAGACATAACGAACCAACCGCTCAGGCCGTCTGTCGATACGGACCTGAATATTTGTGCCGACGAGGATATCATCCTCAATTCATCTATAACGCTGAGCAATGCCACCTATCACTGGTATAATGGTTTGCCGGGCGATGGGCAGCCGGCCATTGCCAGCACGAATATTCCACAGCACGTCGTCGGCGGGCCCCATCCGTCGGGTAGCCTGCGGTACTATCTGGTCATCGAAGCCAACGGGTGTTTGTCAGAACCTTCAGCCGTAGTCTCCATATCGGCGGTCAACCGGCCTATGGCTGCTGCCAATGATGACGAAATAACGATATGCGAGGGAGAACCCATCACGCTGGGCACTTTCGTCACCGGCGTCACCTATCAATGGACGGGCCCTGCCGGTTTTTCTTCCACCAGCCAATTGCCGACGGTCATCGGGCAGGCCACCCTGGCCAATGCCGGCGTTTATCAGCTCGTCGTAACGAAAAATGGCTGCAGCTCTGAGCCGGACTTTACGGTGGTCAATGTGCTGCCCAAGCCGGCACAACCTGCCCTGACGGTAGATTCCGGGCCGGCATGTGAAGGGGAGGATGTCATCCTGAAAGCCTTGCCCGCCGGGGCCAGCACTTATCACTGGATCGCGCCCAACCTCTCGGAGTTCATTACCAACAACAACATCTTTGTCATTCCCGACGCTACGGCTGCGAATGCAGGCCAGTGGCGGGTGTACACCCAGCGGTTTGGGTGCAGGTCCAATGATTCGAACCCGGCGACGGTCATCGTTAATCCCGTTCCGAATGCTCTGGCCAGCGCCAACCCCCAGGAAGTATGCGAACGCACGCGCCTGGAGTTGTTTGGGGCGCCTTCCATCCCTGGCGCTACGTATCAATGGACGGGCCCCAATAATTATATGTCGGTGGCTCAGAATCCGGTGATCAACAGTGTTTCCATGCAGGCTCAGGGCAATTATCGCCTCAGGGTTACCACCCCGGCAGGCTGCACCGATACGGCCTCTTTGCTGATCGGCGTACTGCCCAGCGTGAGGATCGATGCGCTCAGTAATGATGCCCCTTCCTGCCTGAACGGCCCGACGGATATTCTCCTGAAGGCGACGGTGTTCCCCGCCGATGACGGCACCTATTCTTACGAGTGGTCTGGCCCGGGTGGGTTTTCTTCCACCGATAGCTGCGCACTCATTCCCAATGCCACCGCCGCCAACAATGGCAATTATTCGCTGGTTGTTTCCAATGTGGAAGGCTGCCGCTCGATGTCGTCGACGACAGTCGTAAATGCGCGCAACGCACCTCAGGCGCCGGCAGCGCCCATGCTCGACCCGTCCACTCAGCCCCCTTTCTGTTCGGGCGAGACGATTACCCTGCATGCCAATGACTATGCCGGCAGCGATGTGAGTTACAACTGGATCACACCGGGCGGAAGTATGTCTGTTTCTTCGCAGACGCTTACGGTGAACAACATCTCTCCGGATGACAGCGGCCCTTACCGATTGTACGTGACCGTGGGGGGGTGCGATTCCGATACTTCCGGTGCGCTTTCCTTGTCGGTCAACCCCGTCCCGGTGGCAGCTGCCGCAAGCAATGCGCCCGTATGTGAAGGCGAACCTTTGCAATTGATAGGCAGCCCCTCCGGCGCAACCTATCAGTGGTTGGGGCCGATCACTTCCTCCCTGCAAAATCCACTGATCAATTCCGCAGATCCGATACTACACAGTGGGGCCTATTCTCTTATCGTTACCCGGAACGGATGTTCTTCGGCGCCGGCAGTGATCAACGTAGCGGTTAATGAGGCCCCGGCTACTCCTATGCCCTCCAACAGCGGGCCGGTTTGCATCGACCTTCCCGGTACAGCCCTGGCGCTTTCGGTATCGCAGGGTTCGGCAACGCCAAATGCGGTATATACCTGGTATTACAATGGAGACACCGTTGGAAGTACGCAGAGCCTCAATTTACAGATATCGGATTTCTCGCCTTATGGCAGCGGAACGCATACCTTTACCGTGGAAGCGGCGGCTAATGGCTGTATATCCGATCCCTCTCCACCGACATCGGCGGAGCTCAACGTCATACCGATCGAGCGGGCCAATGCCGGAGAGGACGCTTCTTTCTGCATCGGCAACCCGATACAGCTGAATGCGGCGCCCCCTGTTAACAGCACCGGACAATGGACGACTATACTGGGCAGCCCCCCGGGGATAAATATTCTGGCGCCCGGGGACCCCCGTTCAGAGATCGGAGGGTTGGATGGAGGCAGTGACTATATCTTCGTCTGGTCTCTTTCGAACGGGGCGTGCCGCAACTTTAGCCGGGACAGCGTGCGGATAGCAGTCGGCCAGGCAGAAGACGCCGTCGTTGGCGAAGACCGCCTGCTTTGTGCAGGAGACGAGATCGTGCTGGATGCCATGGCGCCGCCTTCCGGGCAGGGAGAATGGATACAATCGGAGATACAGAGCGAGTTCAGCGTATTTATTGACGATCCGCTGGCCCCCAATTCAACGGTCGGCGGGCCGGGCGTGCGGCCGGGCAATACTTATGTATTCACCTGGGTGGTCAACAGTGAATGCGGAAGGGATAGCGCCGATGTGTTCATTACCATTTCGGATAACAACCCCGATGCCGGAGAGGACCAGGTTGCCTGTAACGACTTTGGCGACGCCGTACTGGAAGCCGAAGAACCGGCGGAAAGCAGCGCCGGGAGGTGGTCTTCGCCGGACCCCGCCCTTCTGTTTTCCAACCGAAGCAGCCGGACGGCCACTGTTTCCAACCTCGCCATCGGAGATAATATTGTGGTCTGGACACTAGACGGGGGTTTCTGTGGCGCTTCTTCCCGGGATACGGTTATCATCAACTATCAGCAGAACCCGGTGGCGGTTGATGACCAGCTATCCGTGGAATTTGCCATCGAGGCCTTGCTTGATGTACTGGAAAATGACGATACGCCGCCCAATTCTTTCATCACTATTGTCGAAGGGCCCTCGCGGGGCGCCGCCAAGGTGCTTAGTGACAGCCAGCTCTCCTACCTGCCCGATCCGGATTTTATCGGCCGGGACCAGCTCACCTATGAGGTGTGCAGTGAAGGTTGTGAGTGCGATCGGGCAGTGGTGGAGTTCCTGGTCGGCGAAGATGTACAATGTGAAGCGCCGAGCATCATTACGCCCAACGGCGATGGCATCAACGATACCTTTATCGTACCCTGCCTGCTCAATGAGATGGAGTTTCCGGAGAGCCAGGTTCAGATCTTCAACCGCTGGGGAGATGAAGTTTTCCGCTCCAGGAAGCCTTACCAGAACAATTGGGACGGTACGTATAACGGTGAAGAATTGCCGGCGGACACCTACTTTTACATCGTCACCTTTGGCGATGGCCGCCCCCCTATGAATGGTTACCTCATGATCCAACGATAAACAATAACCCGGCCGCGGCCGAAAGGCCGCGGCCAGATCCCAAAACAGAATAATCAACCATGAAGCACATTTATACCCTGTTTTTCTTTCTCTTTGCAACGGCCCTTGCTTTTGGGCAGCAGGAGGATCAGTTTACCCAATTCATGCACTACAAACTGGGGTACAACCCCGCCTACGCCGGCAGTACGGGGGGGACCCGGATCACGGCAATAGCCCGCCAGCAGTGGATAGGGCTGGATGGCGCGCCCCAATCCCAGCTGATCACGTTCAATATGGCTGCCCTGGATAGCAAAAAGCTGGGGATCGGCGCCAGTTTGATGCGCCATACGATCGGTGTGACCGACCGGTATACGCTGGAGGGCGATTACGTCTACCGCTTTCCGCTGGGCAATGGCTACATGGGCATTGGCATGTCGGCCTCTGTGCGCATGATCCGCGTCAACTTTGACGAACTGCGTGCTTCTCAGCCCAAAGAAACCGATTCGGCCATTCCCGTGGGTTTTCAAAGCCGTTATGTGCCCAACTTCGGGGCAGGGTTCTATTACAATACCGAGAAGTTTTACTTCGGCTTTTCGGCCCCGCGGCTGCTGCAAAACAGCATTGACCTGGCGGATGAAGGAGGCGTACTTACCAAGGAGTTGTCGCACTTCTACGGTATGACGGGGTTTGTGATCCCACTGAAAGGAGAGGACATAAAGATGCAGCCGCACCTGTTGTTGAAATATGTGCAGGGGGCTCCCTTCGATGCAGATTTCAACATCAGCGTCACCTTTATGAATAAGATCACTACGGGGGTATCTTACCGAATTGGCGGCGACAAGTCCAACCCCATTGGTGAATCCATATCGCTGCTGGCGGCGGCTCAGGTCAGCAAGAATATCCTCTTTGGCCTTTCCTACGATTACACCCTGTCTGGCCTTCGCGATTACAACAGCGGCAGTGTGGAGGGTTTTGTCCATTACATCATCGGGGGGGAGCCGGAAGGGGAGATCTTTGAGAACCCCCGCTTTTTTGGCGGGCGCAATAATGTAGACTAGAAAATAATCCTTATCTTATGTAGAAAAAACTGGCCAAGGCTGTTTGTACAGAAAATATGCTGCCCTATGCGTTGTTCGTTCCTCTTACTATCGGTGTTGTTGCCGCTTGTGCTGGAAGCACAGGTGGATTCGAAGCCCCGCTTGCGAAAAAAGACGGAACTCAACGCCTCTGTAGGCCTGGTCAACCTGGCCGATCTCAATACCGAGGCGCTGGAGTTTTCGCCTGTATTTTACGGCAACGGAATGGTCTTTGTGTCTTCCCGGCGGAAAGAGGGCCCGATTGATGGCCAAATAGGGGAGACCTTCTTCGAATTGTTCTATTCTGAGCTGGACCCCAACGGGATCCCGCTCAAGCCGGAGCCTTTTTCTCTAAGGATCAATTCCCAGTTTCACGAAGGGCCGGTTTCCTTCAACCGGGACGGGGACATGATGTATTTCACGAGAAATAACCTCATGCAAGGTGTACAAAAGGCCGACTCCAAAGGCAGGGTCGGAATGAAGATCTACCAGGCGAGCCAGGGCCAGTTTGACTGGGAAAATGTACGGGAGCTCCCATTCAACAGTGATGAATACTCCTGTATGCACCCTTCCCTTTCTCCCGATGGCAATAAACTTTATTTCGCTTCCAACCGCCCCGGGGGGAAAGGGAACCTGGATATCTGGGTATCTTTCAATCAGAATGGGCAGTGGTCTGAGCCGGTGAATATGGGGCCACAGGTCAATACCGGCGGCAACGAGGCCTTTCCCTTCATTCACGAGAGCGGCACGCTTTTTTTCTCTTCAGACGGCCATAAGGGCTACGGTGGGCTAGACCTGTTCATGATCGACGTAGGGCAACCCGAATGGGGCGCGTTGATCAACCTGGGCGAACCCTTCAACTCCAAAGCTGATGACCTGGGGGTCATTCTGAACCCGGATGGCGACATCGGGTACTTTTCTTCCAACCGTGCCGGAGGTAAAGGAAAGGATGACATCTATATGTTCGAAGCGCCGGAAGGCATTCAGGGAGTGCAGTTCCCCAAATTATCCAATGTGGTTATTGTCGTTTATGACGAAAACAGTGGCCGGCGCCTGCCGGGCGCTTCCATCTGGGTCTATGAAAAGACCAGCAGCGGCTCGGTAAAGGGCGGCGAGCTTTACGACCTGGAATTGCTTCCCGCCGAGAGTGGTGATGAAAAAATGGTATTCCGGCGGATACGCAAGCAGGAAAAAGAACTGGGCGAACCCAGGTTTGTTTCCAATTCCAGCGGCGAGGCCTATACCTTACTGAACGAAAGCAGTAATTATATCATTCTGGCTTCCAAGCCCGGCTATTCGCCCATGGAAATCAGCTACGACCCCGAGGAAAATATCTATAAACGCCCGGTTGAAGTCGGGCTTGTGCCCAGCAACTGTATGTCCCTCAGTGGCCTGGTGGCCAGCCGGCCGTATAATAAACGCATTCCCAATGCCAATATCCGGATGATAAACGGATGCACGGGGGAGGAAATACGCACCCGGACAAATATCAACGGCACCTTTGAATATTGCATTGAGCTGGGGTGCGAGTTTACGATCATAAGCGAGCTGGGAGGCTACAGGAGCGATACCACCCGGATCTCAACAGTCAACCTGAGAAGCAAGCGCTCCTTTGCCGTGGTTCTGGAAATGGAGCCCGAATCCGCCTCTGTGTTGCGCAAACCCATCCGGGAAGGGGCGGTGATCGTGCTTCGAAATATTCATTATGACTTCGGAAAGTCTTCGATTCGCAAAGGCGAAGCGCAGGAACTGGAAGACCTCGCCCGCCTCATGAAAGCCTATCCGAGTATGGAAATAGAGCTCGTTTCTCATACGGACTGCCGCGGCTCTGATGAATTCAACCTGAAGCTTTCGCTGGACAGGGCGGAGTCCGCCAAAGCTTTTCTGTCCAGCCGGGGAGTGGAGGAAAGGAGGATCAAAGCCTTCGGTTACGGAGAAGCATTCCCGGCCAACCATTGCAACTGCGAAGAAGGCGTGGAATGTACCGATGAGGAATACGAGGCCAACCGCCGTACTGAGGTTCGGGTATCGCGGATGGATGAACCCCTGGAAGTAGAATACGGTAGCCCTCCCGGCGATAGAAACTGACCCCCTTCTCTGGCGGCTCCCATAAAATGCAGTTTCGTCTGCACATTCCCACCCTGTTTCCTGTTCAAGGAACGAAAGGCTAACAATTACATTATCAAAAAACAAGTATTATGTCTGTAATGAAAGTATTAGAGATCATGGCCGAATCCGAAAAAGGTTGGGAAGATGCAACGGCCAAAGCCGTGGCCAAGGCTTCAGAAACCGTGAAGAACATTCGCTCCGCCTACGTCCAGGACCAGAGTGTTACGGTAAAAGACAACAAGCCGGCAATGTACCGCGTCGATCTCAAGATCACCTTTGAGGTCAATTGATTGGACGTTGCCGTCGAATCGCTGAAAAGCCGGGATGCAATTTGTTTTCCCGGCTTTTGTATATTGTGGGACTGCCCGGCTCATTCGAGCGGGTGAAAATTAGTGAATTAGTGCCCGCCTTCGCCATCAACTTCACTTCAGTTTCGTCGATCGGAGAAAGGCTACGGACGGGTGAAAATGAGCGAATATCGGGGGCTTTCCAGCATTTCCCCGCCTCAGTTGTTTGGTTGTTATTATCTGATCTTGGTTGTCATGAAGTTTTACAGAAACGATACGTTGAATTTTCTGGGCAAACTTTCTCTCTTCCGTCTCTGGAATGCGGCAAAGGCCCTCTCTTCATATTACCTCTCGCGCTGGCTGGGCATCCCCATTCAATGGGGGCTTCCGGTCACAGTATCCATTGAACCCACCACGGCCTGCAACCTGCGGTGCCCGGAATGCCCCAGCGGCCTGCGGGCGTTTACCCGCCCAACCGGCAACCTGCAGGAAACCCTTTTCCGCAAAGCCGTAGATGAGCTGCATCCCAGCCTGATATACCTGATCTTCTACTTCCAGGGAGAACCTTACATCAACCCTCGTTTTCTGGAGATGGTAAGCTACGCCAACCGCAGGGGGCTGTACACCATCACCTCCACCAACGGCCACTTTCTGAACGAGGAAAATGCCAGAAAAACGGTAGAATCGGGCCTGGACCGGCTGATCATTTCCATTGACGGGACTACTCAGGACGTTTACGAAAGTTACCGTAAAGAAGGACAGCTGGAACTCGTCCTTCAGGGCGCCCGCAACGTGGTGGCCGCGAAACGGGAGCTGAATTCCCGGAAGCCGCACCTTATCTTCCAATTCCTGGTGGTGCGCCCCAACGAGCATCAGATACCGGAAGTATACCGCCTGGCACAGGAAATTGGCGTCGACGAAGTGAAGCTCAAAACCGCACAGGTTTACGATTACCGCAACGGCAACTCCCTTATCCCTCGGGAAGAAAAATACTCCCGCTATCAACGGCAGGCCGATGGAACGTACCGCGTCAAAAACCGCCTACTCAACCATTGCTGGAAGTTATGGCACTCCTGCGTGATCACCTGGGATGGGCGGGTAGTGCCCTGTTGCTTTGATAAAGACGCCAGCCACCAACTGGGAAACCTGAGAGAACAACGGTTCGCCGAGCTGTGGCAGGACGCCCCTTACCGGGCTTTCCGGCAGAAAATCCTCAAAGGGCGCAGCCAGATCGATATTTGCACCAATTGTACGGAGGGGTGCAAGGTGTGGGCGTGAGGAGAGGGCGTGATGGGGGGAGTGGGAGGGGGAGCCGTCACCCTTTCACCCCTCCTCGTCCCCCCCTCTCCCCATCCCCCCCTCTCCTCATCCCCCCCTCTCCCTAACTGGTTGTGAATTTTGGATTTAGCCGTCAATCCATATCCTTTTGCATGGATTTTTTCAAATGTAATCTTATCTTTGCGACTCTTTAGCGAAAATGAGTTTCGCTGAAGCAACCTCTGCCCCTGCTACAAGGTGGCGGAAATGAACGTATCGATAATTGATTTTATAAAACATCAGACGACGAGATGGCGTTGATAAGCAAAATTCGGAAGAACTCCTGGGTTCTGGTAGTGCTGATAGGCCTTGGCCTTGCCGGGTTTATCATCATGGATATGACCTCCGGGCAGCAGAGTGTTTTTGGAAGCACCCAGTTTACGGTGGGTGAAATTGACGGGCAGAAGCTGGACTGGAACCAGTTCAACAGGGTGGAGCAGGTATTGTATGGCAATTCCGGTGGGGAAGTCTTCAGCCGCCGCAAGCAGCTGTGGGACTATTTCGTGGAAGAGGCCATTGTGAAGGAAGAGGCGGAGGCCCTGGGCCTGGGTGTCAGCAAGACAGAGTTGATGGACCTTCAGTTCGGCCCGAACCCCAGCCCGATCATTCGCCAGCGGTTTATGGACCCCCAGACGCGGCAGATCAATTTTCAGCAACTGAACTCGATCAAGACGGCCATCGAGAATGGTACGTTCACCGACCCTCAGATGAGGGCATTCTGGTCACATCAGGAGAAGGAGATCATTAAAGACCGCCTGCAGAGCAAGCTCAGCAATATGGTTTCCAAGGCCATCTATACGCCAACCTGGATGGCTGAGATGGGCCACCAGGAACAGAGTGTGTCTATCGATATAGCCTACGTTAAAATTCCTTTTGACGAGCTCGACAATACGGAGGTTACGCTCAGTGATGAAGACTATCGGGCGTACCTGGAACGCAACGAGGCCCGTTATTATCAGGACGAGGAGACCCGTAAGCTGGAGTATACCGTATTTGACGTTCTTCCTTCCGCGAAAGACTCGGCTGCCCTGAGAGAAAAGATCGCCGGCCTCATTCCGGAATTTGAAGCGGCCGAAAACGACTCTGCTTTTGTCGAGCGCAACTACGGTGCCATCCAGGGTGTTTACCTGACGAAAGAAAACCTTAGCCCGGTGATTGCCGATACGGCCTTCAGCATTCCGGTGGGTTCTGTTTACGGCCCCTATATTGACCAGGGGAGTTTTAAGGCGATGAAAGTGTTGGCGCGTATGTCTATGGCAGATTCTGCCGACACCCGGCACATCCTGATCAGCGCCGATACGCCGCAGCGCTTCACCGCTGCCAAGAAGACCATAGACAGCCTCGAGAACCTGCTGCTCACCGGCGCCGCCACCTTCGACTCGCTGGCCGTCAAATTCAGCCAGGACCCCGGCAGCGCCAGCGACGGCGGAAAATATGAGAATGTCACTCCCAACCAGTTTGTCCCTGAGTACAATGAGGTGCTTTTCGTTACCGGCGAGGTCGGTAAGCGGTACAAGGTGCGCTCCGATTTCGGTTGGCACCTGATCGAGGTGCTGAGCCGAAGCTCCAGCACTACCGAACGCATTAAAACCGCTTATCTCGATGAACGTATTGTGCCTTCTGAAGATACCCAGAATGACGTCTACGAGCGGGCGCTGGCCTTTGTCGGGCAAAATCGCAGCCTGGAAGAAATGCGCCAGGCGGCCGATAAGGATGGCTTGGAAGTGGGAACTTCCAGCGGCCTGAAGAAAAATGACTTCACCGTTGGGACGCTCGGCGCCGGGCAGGCATCCCGCGATATGGTGCGCTGGGCGTTCAATGCCAACGAAGGGGAAGTCTCGCCCGAAATCTATGCTTTCCAGGACCCGGTCGACTACTACACCAATAAGTATGTCGTTACCGGCCTAAAAAGCATACAATCCGCCGGGCTGCCTTCCGTTGATAACATTAAAGACGAGATCGAACAACTGGTGATCAATGAGAAGAAGGGGGCTTTAATTGCTCAGCGCATACAGGGCGACAACCTGTCGGCGATAGCTTCCAGTTTCAGCACACAGGTGGATACCGCCCGAAACGTTACCTTTAATGCCTCTTTCGTCCCCAACCTCGGTGCAGAGCCGAAGGTGGTGGGCAAAGCTTTCATCCTGGAGCAGGGGCAGACTTCCGGGCCGGTCATCGGAGAGAGTGGCGTTTATGTCGTCAATGTGATCCGTAAACCTACCCCGGGGCAGGCTACCAATATTCCGCAACTGCGCAGGAGCATTGCCGCGCCGATCCGCAGCCAGGTGCCGGGCCAGCTGATCCAGGCCATGAAAAAGAATGCGGACATCGAAGACAACCGGTCTCGCTTTTATTGATCTTTAACCGGAATTAAATAAATAACCCAGTTAAATAGCATTTGGAATGTCTGAAATAAAGAATGCTGGAAGAAAAGGCTACTGCCTGATGTACTTCTTCATCGCCCTGTTATTGTTCATTATTCTCGTAGTAGCGGTCTATCAGTGGAATTTCAAATTCCTGTAAGGTGATACATTGATCCCGGGAAGGGCTTTTACGGAAAAGAAAATGCCTTCCCGGGCATCAATCCTGGCCTCATCGTAGGATTGCCCGCCGCTCAGGCGTCCGCATCTACATAGATTGATTCGATCGCGTCATTGTACTTGTCTCTGATCACGCGCCTTTTAAGCTTCATCGTAGGCGTCAGCTCTGCTTCTGTTCCATCCGATTTCACTGGCTCCCAGGTTCCGCTCAGTAATTTGAACTTCTTGATCTGTTCGACCTTGCTGAACAAGGGGTTATAGCCATCGATTATCCGCTGATATTTCCGGATCACTTCCGGGTGCTGAATGGCCTCCTCCAGGGAAGTCCAGGCAATGCCTTTGTGCTCACACCAGTCTTGCAGCGCCTCTGCCGCCGGCAGGATCAGGGCGGAGACGAACTTGCGGCTTTCCCCCACCACCATGGCCTGTTCGATGAGGAAATCTTCCTTGAGTTTGTTTTCGATCGGGGCCGGGGCGACGTATTTGCCTCCTGAGGTTTTCAGCAATTCCTTTTTTCGGTCGGTGATCTGCAGGAACTGCCGCCCCCCCTTGCCTTCTATCATCTTGCCTACATCGCCGGTGCAGAACCATTGTTCTCCATCGATCTCCTTCATGACCTCAGCAGTGGCCTCGGGCTTGTTGTAATACCCCATCATGATGTTTGGCCCTTTTGCCAGGATCTCCCCTTCTCCATCCCGGTAAAGGCCGGAGGAAGTGTCGATCATCAGTTCTACCTTATCGATAGACGGGCCGATGGCGCCCAGCATGGCGCCTCCCGGCTCGAAACGGCCAACCGCCAGTCCCGGCGAGGTCTCCGTCAGGCCGTAGCCCTCCCGAATAGGGATGCCGGCGGCAGAGAAAACGCGCGCCATCTTCACCGGGCAGGGCGCAGCGCCGGTGACGATGCCTTTTACGCGGCCGCCCAGCGCTTCCCTCCACTTGCTGAAGATGAGCCTGTCGGCGATCTTTATTTTGACAGCTGCCAGCCCGCTGTATGCTTTGTCGTATTCGTAATCTTCCGTCAGGTTCAGCGCCCAGAAGAACAGGTTGCGGGCCAGGCCGGACAGCTCCAGCCCTTTGTTGTATATCTTTTCGTACACTTTTTCCAGCAGGCGGGGAACCGTGGTGAAGAAATGCGGCCGTACGGCTTTCAGGTCTCCCTCCTCTCCGCCGAGGTTGTCCGTTCCGGTAAAGGCAATGCGCAGGCCTTTAAACGTATACACGTAAAGGGCCGTGCGCTCGAAAATATGGCACAGCGGAAGGAAACTCAGGGCAGTATCGCCGGCTTGAATGGGAAAGATCTTCTTTACCGCCAGTACGTTGCTGACGATATTGTTGTGGGAAAGCATCACTCCCTTGGGGGCGCCGGTCGTGCCGGAGGTGTAGATCAGGGTGGCCATTTCTTCGGGGCGGACGGCGGCCTTACGCTTTTCCACCTCATCCTGCCCTTCGTCGGAGAAGATGTCTTCCCAGAACGGGCGGCCCATGTGGCGGTCAAAGGTATAGACCTCTTTCAGGGAAGGCACATTTTTCTGGGCCTCGCGGACCTTATCGTAGAGGTCGTCTTTCCCCACAAAGCAGTACTTTGCTTCCGAATCGTTGAAAATGTACTCGTATTCCCTCGGGCTGATAGTGGGATAGACCGGGACGTTGACCGCACCGATCTGTTGGACGGCAATATCGAGTATCACCCATTCGGGGCGGTTCTGGTAAACGGCCACGGCGATCTTGTCGCCGGGCTGCACGCCCAGTTTGATCAGGCCTCGGCTGGCCTTATTGGCCAGTTCGATGGTTTCGGCGGTACTATAGTACTTCCACTGCCCGTCTTGGCGGCTGCCGAAAGCCTCCTGAAGCGGATAGATCTCCTGCTGGTAGTGGACAAAGTCAAAAAGCCGTTTGGGTTCCATAACTCAAAAAGGTGTCTGGTTAGGAATATGGTGAATAATAACAAAATACAATACTAATATCAAATCCGGGCGCCTTGTTCGTAAAGTCCCTCAACTTCTTTGCTGAATTTTTCGAGAATGGCTTCCCGCCTGGCTTTCAGGGTCGGGGTCAGCTCGCCGGTTTCGGCCGACCAGGGTTGATGCAGCAGGTAAAAATTGCGGATGCGTTTATAGCCGGGCAGCGCCTGATTGGCCTTTTCGACCTCTCCGGCCATAAATTGTTCGACTTTGTGGTTGTGAACCATAAACTGAGGGGCTGTCCAATGGATACCGTTTTCTTGACACCAGCTTTTAAGCAGGGTGAAATTAGGCAGGATCAGCGCTGTTGCGAAGGGACGCTGAAAACCCAGTACCATGCACTCCTCGATGTAAGGAGAGGACCGAAGCATATTTTCCAGTTCCTGCGGGGCGATGTACTTCCCTCCCGAAGTTTTGAAGATGTCCTTCCTGCGGCCGGTGATCTGCAGGAAGCGCTTATACGTGATCTTTCCGATGTCGCCGGTACGCAACCAGCCGTCTTCAGTGAAAACGGCGGCGGTTTCCCGGGGGCGGTTGTAGTATCCCATCATGATATTGGGCCCTTTGACGAGTATTTCTCCTTCCTCCGCTCCTTCCGGGGCGTCGATCCGGATCTCCAGCCCGGGGATGGGAATACCGACCGTCCCAAATCGGGTGCCCCCCGGGGAGAAGCGGTTGAAGGCGATCACCGGCGCGGTTTCCGTCATTCCGTATCCTTCGCGCACCGGAATGCCGGCGGCGGTGAAAAGCCGCGCCAGGCGGGGCTGCAGGGCGGCGGCCCCAACGATGATGCCTTCTATCCTGCCGCCCAGCTGCCGGCGCCAGTACCAGAACACCAGAATACCGGCCAGCCGGAGCTTGAGCCAGTAGAGGGGCTGAAACTGGCCGCGCACCTTGTATTTTTCTCCCACCGAAATGGCCCAGAGGATCAGGCGCTTCAACAAGAGGGGGCGCTGGCTGGCCTGCTCCAGTATGCCGTCGTAGGCCTTTTCCAGGAAACGAGGCACGGCGGTGAAATAATGCGGCCTTACCTCCCGGATGAAATCCAGCACATTTTCCTGCTGGTTCAGGTAGTAAACGGAGGCGCCCACAGCCATATAAGTGAGGGTGACCATGCGTTCGAATATGTGGCTCACCGGCAGAAAGCTGACGGCCCGCTTGGAATAATCGGCCGGGATCAACGTGATGGTAGCCTTGATGTTACTGACGATATTCTTGTGGGAAAGCATGACGCCTTTGGGCTCTCCCGTCGTGCCGGAGGTATATATGATGGTGGCCAGGTCATCTTCATGGATGGCGGCTCGCAGCCCCTGAAGGGCTTCCAGGTGCTTGGCCGTTGGTTCGACAACGAGGTCGTTCCAGCCGGGAGCGTCGGGAAGTTGCTGCAGGGTGTAGATGCCTCTCAGTCCGGGAGCCTCGGGCTGCAGGGCTTTTACTTTTTCCAGCAACTCCCGGTTCTCGGCCACACAATATACAACGGCAGCGTCGTTCAGGATAAATATCAGCTCCTCCCGGCTGCAGGTGGCGTGGATGGGCACCGGAATAACGCCGATCTGCTGCATCCCGAAGTCGAGAAAAACCCATTGCGGGCTCCCCCGGTGGGTGAGAATGGCCACTTTATCTCCCCGTCGCAGGCCCAGGGCCATCAGGCCGGCACTGACGCGGTTGGCCTCTTCAATGCAGGCCGAAGTAGAATACCTTTTCCACTCAATGCCGTCTTTCGTGGCCAGCGCTGTTTTATTCGGAAAGCGGGCCTGCTGATAGGGAAGAATGTCAAAAAGGCGCCTGAAGTCCATGGCCGGATAAAGCTGGTTTTCGTATTATTGTTCTCAGCATTTTTTGTACTGGCAAAAAATGCTGCCTTTAAAGCTAATAAAAAATCAGACAATTGTTCAATATATTTTAAAATGCAAGAATATGTTCAGGAAAGCTCTTTTCGCTTTTACTTTAGCCTTCTTGTTGGTAATATCATTCGGAATGGCGCAGAATGACATAAGGGTGATGTCCTTCAACATTCGTTTTGCCAACCCACAGGACGGGGTGGATTTCTGGCCCAACCGCAAGGAAATGGCGGCCAGCATGATCCGCTTCAATGAGGCGGATATCGTGGGCCTGCAGGAAGCCATGCGTTCCCAGTTGGACGACCTGGAGGCGCTGCTTCCCGGCTACGCCTGGTACGGCTTGTGCCGGACGGACGGGTCGGTGAACCCCGAGCCGGATAACGAATTCTCCGCCGTCCTCTATCGCCGGGATCGGTTTGAGTTGCTCGACAGCGCTACTTTCTGGCTATCGGAAAACCCGGATAAGGTGGGCAGTAAAGGCTGGGACGCCGCCCTGCCACGCATCTGCAGCTGGATAAAATTGAGAGACAAGCGCTCCGGAAAGGAATTTTATCATTTCAACATCCACTTCGACCACCGGGGAGAGCAGGCGCGGGCGGAAAGTGCAAAACTACTGGTAAAACGTATTGGTGAAATAGCCGGGGCGAGCCCGGCCATTCTGACCGGTGATTTCAACTGCGTGCCCACCGATGAGCCTTATCGCATTCTTACTGCCAAAGGCAGCGGCCTGGCCGACGCCCTATTCCTGTCCGAAATACCGCACCACGGCCCGCTGAGCACCTGGTCGGGATTCCAGTTTCCGGGCATGCCGGGCCGGCGGATCGACTACATCTTCGTCAACAATAAAGTCGAAGTGCGCAAACACGCCATCCTGTCCGATTGCTGGAGCGGCCGGTTCCCTTCCGACCATCTGCCGGTGCTGGCGGAGATCAGGCTCGAGTAGGGTTGCCTGTTGGACGTTGCTGGTTGTCGGTTGTCCGTTGACAAATATCAATTTGGGTTGCCCAACAACCAATCCCTACCGCGCCTGATACGCCCCGGCAAATTCCCCGGCAAAATCTTCGATGCTTGTAGGCGTAGTATTCCCGGGCCCGCGCTCGTAGTCCTCTTCCAGAATGCCTTCGTTGGCGGCGCGGGAGAATTGCACGTAGTTGTCCGCCAGGCTTTCGGGGAAGCCGTTCTGCAACAGGCCCGCCCTGGCGTCTTCATAGGAAAAGGTAACCCAGGGCACCTCCGGCTTGCCGAGATTAAGGATTTAAATTTAAAAAATACATACTGGTTGGTATGTAATTGAGGCAAAAAAATTGCCGGCTACCCGTCTAACGTTGGACACTATTGATAGCCAAAATGTTGCGGAACGTCCAAAGTCATTCCGACTTCCGACTTCCGACTTTGTCCAGCGCAAGACGGGTAGCCAAATTGCCCGTTCAGTTGCTGCTTTTCACCGTCCTCAGATAATTGATAAGCAATTCGATGGTGACGTCAAACGGTTTGCGATCCTGAAAGGACTTAGCAATGCTGAAAGCCCCTTCCAATGTAGATAAAACGAAGAAAGCCACTTTATCCGGGTTGGCGTCGGGGTCTACCAGCCGGGCCTTCTGCCCTCTGGCCAGCGCGTCGTGAATGGCCAGGTGCATGCCCCGGGCGATGCGGTTGAGCCGCTGCTGAAAGCCTTCATCCAGCGGCGCCATCTCCTGGATCAGGTTGTTGAGCGGGCAGCCGAGC